>NZ_JBIAQQ010000024.1:0-141928 GCF_042889165.1 Streptomyces sp. NPDC002669
ATCGTGGCCAACCAGCCCCAGTCCCTGGCCGGTGTCCTGGACATCGAGGCGTCCGAGAAGGCCGCCCGCTTCGTCCAGATGTGTGACGCGTTCAATCTGCCGATCGTGACCCTGCTCGACGTACCCGGCTTCCTGCCCGGTGTGGATCAGGAGCACGGTGGAATCATCCGGCACGGGGCGAAGCTGCTGTACGCGTACTGCAACGCCACCGTGCCGAGGATCTCGCTGATCCTGCGCAAGGCGTACGGAGGTGCGTACATCGTCATGGACAGCCAGTCCATCGGTGCGGACCTGACGTACGCCTGGCCGACCAACGAGATCGCGGTGATGGGCGCGGAGGGTGCGGCGAACGTCATCTTCCGTCGGCAGATCGCCGACGCCGAGGACCCCGAGGCCATGCGCCGGCGCATGGTCAAGGAGTACAAGGCCGAGCTGATGCACCCGTACTACGCGGCCGAGCGCGGACTGGTCGACGACGTCATCGACCCCGCCGAGACCCGTGAGGTCCTCATCGCCTCACTCGCCATGCTCCGCAACAAGCACGCCGACCTGCCCTCCCGTAAACACGGCAATCCGCCCCAGTAAGTCATGAACGACGGGGCGCGGCGGGACCGGCCCCGGTCGGGGGTCGTGCCGCCGGTCCCGTAGCCAGGAGACATTTGATGGTCAAGCAGGACCGTGCGGCCCGCACACGTCAGTCGTTGATCCGTGCAGCCGCCGAAGTGTTCGCGCGGGAGGGCTTCGTGCCCGCCTCGCTCACCGCGATCAGCCGCGGGGCCGGGGTGAGCAACGGCGCGCTGCACTTCCACTTCGAGAGCAAGAAGTCGCTGGCCCGGGCCGTGGAGGAAGAAGCGGTGCAGGTCGTCCGCGGCATCACCGGGAAGGCGCTCGACGGTGGGGGAGGAGGTCTGCGGACACTCATGGACACCACGCGCGAGCTGATGGGCCGACTGGTCGACGACATCGTCGTCCGGGCCGGCTTCGAGCTGGGCGGTGACCCGGCCAGGGGGGAGGAGTCCCTTCTGAGGAGCGAGTGGCAGCGATGGGTCGAGAGCATGCTGCGGCGTGCCGAGGAGGAGGGCGAGCTGGCGGAAGGGGTGTCGCCGGGCGATGCCCTGCCCGCCATCATGGCGGCGACCGTGGGCTTCGAGATGCTCGGCGCCGAGGACAAGGTGTGGCTGTCCGAGGAGACGATCGACGGGTTCTGGGAGCTGTTGCTGCCCGGCCTGGCGGGTGGACGGGAGCAGCCGGTGCCGGCCGGTCCGCCCTCGATGGTGGCCTCCGGCCATCGGGTCGTGGCGCCCGCACGACCAACAGACTGATCATGCTGTTTTGAGCGTTCGTCGCGGAGGAGCTCCACCCGATACCCCTCCTCGCCCCCCGGGTGAGGAGGGGTTGTTCTTTCTGCCTCCTCGTCAAAGTCCCAGGTCAGAGGGTTTCTTGAGCGTCAGAGGCAAGTCAAAAGAAACAGCACGTTCGGTTTGATATTGACAAACCGTACGTCCTGTTTTTTACTCGAGGTACTTCGAGCTCATGATTCATGCACGAACAGGGGAGACGGCGTGGATATCGATGTACTGGGCGCGTTGGCCGTCCGTGAGAACGGACTCTCGGTGACGCCGACGGCGCCGAAGCCGCGGCAGGTCCTGGCCCTGCTGGCTCTGCACGCCGATCGGGTCGTGCCCGTGGCCACGCTGATCGAGGAGCTCTGGGGCGACCGGCCGCCGCGCAGCGCCCGCACGACCCTGCAGACGTACGTGCTGCAGCTGCGGGACCTGATCGCGATTGCGCTGCGGGAGGACCCGGAGGGGACCGGGCCCCGTTCCGCCAAGGACGTGCTCGTCACCACCCCCGGGGGCTACCTGCTCAACACCTCCGGCGGCACCAGCGACGTCCGCGAGTTCGAGCGGCTGGCGGGGCTGGGGTACCGGGCGATGGACGCCGGTGACTTCCCGGGCGCGGCACGGCAGTTGGGCGACGCGCTCGCACTGTGGACCGGCGCCGCACTGGCCGACGTGCAGACCGGGATGCAGCTGGAGATGGAGACCCGGCGGCTGGACGAGACCCGGCTCTGCGCGCTCGATCAGCGCATCGAGGCCGATCTGCGGCTGGGCCGCCACCGGGAACTGCTGGGCGAACTGACCATGCTGGTCAGCCGCTACCGCACGCACGAGAATCTGCACGGCCAGTTCATGCTGGCACTGCACCGCTCCGGGCGCCGCAGCGAGGCGCTCGACGTCTACCAGCGGCTGCGCTCCGTCCTGGTACGGGAGTTGGGCTTCGAGCCGTCCGCCGGGCTGCGGCGGTTGCAGCGGTCGATCCTGATGTCCGGTCCGGAGTCCGCCCTCGACCCGGCCGCCGCCGGCGGTGGTCGCGAGCGCCTCAGCCGGGTCGGCTGAGGGGGAGGGGAGCGAAGATGCAGGCCAGATCGCAGCGGACCCGCCAGAGGCTGGTTCGCGCGGGCGCGGAGATGTTCAACCGGAACGGCTACGCCAACGCGACGCTGGGCCAGATCGCCGGGGCGGCCGGGATGACGAAGGGGGCGCTGTACTTCCACTTCGCCTCCAAGGACGGACTCGCCGACGCGGTGCAGGAGCGGGGCCGCGACATGTTGCAGGATTTCATCCGGGAGCGCTGGGAGGCGGGCGTACCGCCGGTGCAGGTGCTCATCGACATGACGCACTGGCTGGCGCGGACGTTCCACGACGACCCGGTCATCCGGGCCAGCTTCCGGATCACCAACGAGTGCACCGGCCGGCAGCCGCCCGTCACCGACTTCCACCAGGCGTGGATCACCGAGGTGTTGCGGCTCCTCGGCCAGGCCCGGCAGGAGGGCTCGTTGCAGGACCGCGAGGCGGGGGACGGGCCCGAGGCGCTGCTGTCCGCGACGGTGTGCGGCATCGGGGTACTGGCCGGCACCGGCATGCCGTACCCGCAACTCGGCGACCGGGTCGCGGCGCTGTGGAAGCCGCTGCTGTCGGCGCTCGTACCGCCCGGTGACGTGGCGCGCTACCGCACCCGCCCGCCGGCCGTCGCGGGGAACGCCCGGCCGCAGGTCGTCGCCGAAGGCCCCCACGCACAGGTTTCCCGCCCGGACGCCGGGCGGCCCGAGCGGGGCCGGGCCGCCTGAACGGCGCCGGGACGCCGTGCACGACGACACGGCTCGCCCGTACGGAGTAGTCGCGGGGGAGTGCTCCCTCCCGGGGACCAGCCCGCGGCCGCACATTTCAGCACGGACGGCGATAGCCGCCGGTCGGACGCGCCTTCGATACTTCCTTCGTCGGCCAGCCGGGACGGACACTTTGGAGCCCATCCATGCCCCATGAACGTCAGAATTCCCTCAGGGCGGATGTCATCGCACCGCCACCCGACGCGATGACCGAGGCCATGGTGACCGAGGTCGTGGTGGTCCTCGCCGACGTACTGAGACTGAAGCCGGAGAAGATCGATCCCCAGCAGACCTTCCGTTCGCTGGGCCTCGACTCGCTGCTGACCGTGGAGTTCGTCGCCACGGTGAACGCCCGGTACGGCACGGCCGTCAGGGCGGCCGCCCTGCTCGACCATCCGACCCCGCTGGCCTTCACCCGGCACGTGGCGGGTGAGCTGGGGACGGGGGGTTCCGCGACCGGAACCGTGCCGCCGTCCGGTACCCGGGGCCCGGCCGCGGCCCAGGACCGGGGACCGGCGCCCGCCATGCCGGGGACCGCGGCGCCGATGCCGGTCGTGCCGGTGCCGGAAACCGGGTCCGGGCCCGTCCAGCCGTCCGGCGGCCCGCCCGCGACCGCGTCCTCGATGCCCGGGGCGCGGGAGATCCTCGACCACCTGCGCGAGGAACTCGCCCGCATCCTGTGCTGCGACCCGTGGGACATCGACCCCACGGCCGCGTTCAACCTCCTCGGCGTGGACTCCATCATCGGCGCCCAGTTCATGGCGGTCATCAACGGCACGTACGGCATGGAGGAGCGGCCGGTCGCGCTCTACGAGCACCCCAGCATCGCCGCGATGGCCGCGCACATCGCCCTCGCCACCACGGGGACGGCGACGGCCGCCCCGACGACGGGGGTGATGCCCGCACCGGTGGCGGAGCCGGTCGCGGAGGCCGAGGACCCGGGGCTGCGGGCGCTGCTCGACGCGGTGCGCGACGACCGGCTCTCCGTGGACGAGGCACTCACTCTGCTGCCCAGGCGGGCGTGAACGGGCTGAAGGCGATGGACGAACGAGAAATACTCACCCGCTTCAAGGCCGGAACCCTGGAACGGGACCGGGCCGTGCGACTGCTGGCCGGGCTGAAGGCCGTACCCGGTCCCGCCCCGGAACCGGCAACGCTCGGGGCCACGGGGCCGGTCACGTCGAAGATCCCGGACGGGGTGACGCCGGAGGCCCACGACCGGGTGCCCTCGCCGGACCCCGGTGCGGTACGGCCATGGGCCCGGACGCCGGTACAAGGACGCGTACCGGCACCGGTACCGGCACCGCTTTCTCCGGCGGACCCGTCGGCGGCCCTCCCGCAGGGCCTGCCGCAGGCCCGCCGGACCGATGCGGCCATGGACGTCGAGGACCGGTTCGCCGTCGTCGGGATCGCCGGTCGTTATCCGCTCGCCCCAGACCTGCGCGCCTACTGGCAGAACCTGCGCGAAGGACGGGACACCTCGTCGGGCGCGCCGCTCGGCCGCCCCGGCGCTTCACCGCTGAGCGCGGGACAGCGCGGGCACTTCCTGGACGGGGCCGCCGACTTCGACGCGGACTTCTTCGGGCTGACCGACCGGCGGGCGAGGCTGATCGACCCCCAGGAGCGGCTCTTCCTCGAAACCGTCTGGGAGGCGCTGGAGGACGCCGGCTGCACCGGCACCCGGCTCGACACCCTGACCGGCCCGGGCGGAGCGCCGCGCGGCCTCGGGGTGTTCGTCGGGGTCAGCGCCGCCGACTACTCGCTGGTGGCCGCCGAGGCATGGGCGCGCGGCGGGCGGGAGATGCCCGACAGCGGGCACTGGAGCGTGGCGGGCCGGCTCTCCGGCCTGCTGGGACTGAGCGGACCGGCGCAGGCCGTCGACACCGCGGAGTCCTCCGCCCTCGTCGCGGTGCACCTCGCCGTCGGCGCACTGCGGCGCGGGGAGTGCGCGGCGGCGGTGGCCGGCGGGGTCGAACTGCTGCTGCACCCCTCGCGCGGCCGGCAGGGCGCGGGGGAGGGCGTGGGCGCCGTGGTGCTCAAGCCGCTGGCCCGCGCACTGTCCGACGGCGACCATGTGCACGCCGTCGTACGTTCCACCTCGGCGGGCACCGGCTCCTGGACCGGCTCGGCCGGGCTGCGCGAGACGAGGGGCACGACCGCCCGCCGGGTGGGCGACGCCGGGGCCGTCACCGGCATCGCCGCGCTGACTGCCGCCGTGCTCCAGCTGCGGTACGGCGTCCTCGCCCCCGCACGGGGCGAGGACACGGCCACCCCGTGGCCGAGGCCCCGCGACGCACAGGGACACGAGCTGCCCCGCACGGCCGTCGCCGAGGTGACCGGCGCGACCGGGCCGTTCGACGCGTACGCAGTCCTGGAGGAGTTCGTACCGGCCCGGCCTCCGGGGGACGGACCCGGGATCGGGACGGGGCGGAACGGGGCCGGCCGTGCCGATGGGACTGACGGGACCGGCACGACCGGTGAGGCCGGTGAGGACAGCGGGAGCGGCGGGGCCGGACGTGGTGAGCTGATCCTGCTCTCCGCCCCCACCCCGGGCCATCTCGCCGCCACGGCCACCAGGCTGGCCGACTGGCTCGCCTCGGACAACGGCAGGAGCGGGGACACCACCACCGGGGACGAACGGGTGGCGCTCGTCGATGTGGCCCGCGCCCTGCGCGTCGGCCGAGAGGCACGGGCCTGCCGGATCGCGCTGCTCGCCCGTGACCTTCCCCAACTTGTCGATTCCTTGCGGGAGTTCGTCCGTTCCGGGGTGGACGTCGGCGGAGCCGAAGGAGCATCCGGCGTACGCGGCGCCGGTGTCGGTGTCGGTGGGGTCCGGTACGCGGATCTGCGCACCGGCGGGACCGATCCGCTGGGCCTGGGCGACGTGCCGGAGACCGGCGACTACCTCGGCGCACTGTGGCGGGCCGGCCGGGTCGAACAGCTGACGCGCCTCTGGCTGTCCGGGCTCGACATCGACTGGGCCGCACTGGAGTCCGGGCCGGACGCGGGCCAGACCCTGGTACCGCTGCCGCCCTCGGCGTTCCTGCGCCGCTCCCTGTGGCTGGGGGACCAGGAGGGCCCGCAGGAGGGCACGGAGGAGAAGGGGGCGTCCGGATGACCGGCCTCTCGGTGGTGGAGCGCCCCGTCGACAGGTTCGCACCGGCCCGGTCCGAACCCGTCAAGCTGTGGTTCTGCCCCAACGACGAGCTCACTCCGGGGATCGCCGCGACCCTGGCCACGCACTGGCTGGACGAGCACGAGCAGGAGATCGCGAGCCGGTTCCTGTTCGAGCGCGACCGGCGCCAGTACCTCGTCGCCCACACGCTCGTACGGCGGGTGCTGGCGCTGGAGAGCGGTGTGCCCGAGGCGGAGGCCGTGATCTGGCGTTCCTCGCGGGGGCGGCCGTTCCTGCAGAAACCCGTGGAGGGACTGCCGCGCGGCGGCCGGGAGCTGGACTTCAACCTCTCCCACGCCCACGGCCACAACTTCCTCGGCGTGGTCCGGCGGCACCGCATCGGGGTGGACGTGGAACGGCTCGACCGGGGCGACCAGGGGTTCGACGCGATCGTGGAGACCTTCGCCCCCGAGGAGCAGCAGTGGGTGGCGCGGGCCGCGGCGGGCCGCCCCCGGGACCGCCGGGTGCTGCGGCTGTGGACGCTGAAGGAGGCGTACTCCAAGGCGCGCGGGCTGGGACTCGGACTGCCCTTCGACAGCTTCGCCTTCACGCTGGCCGAGGACCGGGGGGTACTGGGCTTCCGCCCGCCCGAGACCGAGTCCGCGCTGCCGTGGCGGTTCCTGGAGCTGGAACCCGTGCCCGACGTCCTGGCGGCCGTGGCCGTGGCGGCCGACACGGACGTACCGCCCGTCTTCCATCTGCACCACGGCTTTCCGTGGGACCGGGGGGCGCCCCGGCTGCTGGCACTGCCGGAGCCGGTGCCGGTCGTCATGGCGGCGTAGAAACCGCCCCGCGGGGAGCCGCCGGGCGGAGGAACCGTGCCGCGGAGGGCTGTTCGGGGCGTAGGGGGCGAGGTCAGGGGGGCCTTCGGGGTTCCGGGCGGCGGGCGGACCGGCCGACGATGGGTGCGCCCACGTACGGACCGGTCACCGGCCCGTACGAGACAGCGCGGGCCGGCCGCGACGCGTCGTACCCGCGCGGGCCGGCCGTCGACCGAGGGAGCCCCTTCTGTGACCGTGCCGTACACACCGCCGCGGGCCGCCGCGGCAGGTGCCCAGGAATTCCGGGACGCGATGGCGCTGCTCGCCGCGCCCGTCACCGTCATCACCACCACGGACGGCGACGGCCGCCCGCGGGGGTTCACCGCCAGTTCGGTCACCTCCGTCTCGCTCGACCCACCGCTCGTCCTGGCCGGTGTCACACGCGGTTCAAGCTGCCACCAACCCCTCCTGGAACAGGGAGAGTTCGTCGTCAACGTGCTCGGTGCCCGGCATGGGGCACTGGCACGGCGCTTCGCGACCACCGGCGTGGACCGGTTCGCCGGCGGGGAGTTCGGGACGTGGCCCGGCAGCGGTCTGCCGTACCTGCCGGACGCGTCCGTGCTGCTGCGCTGCACCCTGGCGGACGTCGTGCCCGCGGGCGACCACGACCTGCTGCTGGGCAGCCCGGCCGAGGTGCGCACGAACGGCTCGAGCGGGGCTCTGGTCTGGTACCAGCGAGACTTCCACGTCCCTGTGCAGACTTCCCAGGAGAGGACGGCGGCCATCCGGGTGGCCTGACGACATGGGGGTGCCGGTGCGGCTGGTCCGGCGGGACGCACAACTCGACCTGATCGAGCGGCATTTGACGGCCGCCCGGCGGGGCGGGGGTGGTGCGGTGCTCGTCACCGGCAGTCCCGGCACCGGCAAGAGCGCGCTGCTGCGGGCCTTCGCCGGGCGGGCCGGGGAATCGGGCGCGCTGGTGCTGGACGCGTCCGCCTCGCCGGCCGAGACGGACCTGCCGTTCGGCGTCGTGGGGCAACTGCTCAGCGGCGCGGGCCGGGACTCCGGACAGCACCCTGCGGAGCCCCCGCCGCCCCGTTTTCCCGCCCGGCCGGTCGTGGCCGGGAAGCCCGGCGACGACCCCGCGGTGCTCCACGAGACCCTGCGGGAACTCGCCGTGACCGCCCCCGTGGTGGTCCTCGTCGACGACGCGCACCACATGGACGAGGTCTCCGCCCGGTGCCTGCTGTACGTGTGCGGGCGGCTCGCCGCGAACCGGGTCCTGCTGGTGATGAGCGGCCCGCCGCGGCCGCGCTCCCGGCCCCCGTTGCCGCTGCCCCTGGCCGAACTGCTGAGACACCCCCGCTGCACCCCCGTACCGCTCGCGCCCCTCGACGAGGACGGCGTCGCCGCGTTTCTGGCCGCGGCCCCGGGCGGTGCGGCGGACCTGCCGACGGCGCGGCGGCTGGCCCCCGACTGGCACCGGTTCACCGGCGGGAACCCGCGACTGCTGTGCGGGCTGCTCGACGACCACCGGGACTGCGAGCCGGTGCGGCCGTCCCGGCCGGTGGCGGGCACGGCGTTCCGGCGGGCCGTCACCGGCTGCCTGCGGGGCGCCGGTGACCCGGCGGTCTCGGCCGCGCGGGCCCTGGCCGTGCTCGCCGACGCGGCGACGCTCACCCTGCTCGCCCGGCTGCTGGAACTCCCCGAGCGCGCGGTCGGCCCCTGCCTGGCCGAACTCGACGCGATCGGACTGCTGGACGGCGGACGGCTGCGCCACGAAGGGGTGCGGGCGGCGGTGCTGGAGGAACTGTCCGCCCGGGAGTCCAACCGGCTGCACACCACGGCGGGCCGGATGCTGTACGAGAACGGCGCCGAACCGGCCGCGGTCGCCCGCCACCTGGTCGCCGCGGACACCGCCGGCGGCGGACCCGGCCCGGCATGGGCCGTACCCCTGCTCGCCGAGGCCGCCCGGCACGCGATGAGTTCCGGCGGGGCGCGGCAGGCCGCGGAGTTCCTGCGCACCGCCCATCGGGCCGGCGGCCACGAGGCGGCCGGGCTGCTGACGGCGCTGGCCCGCGTCGAGTGGGAGGCCGACCCCGCGGCGGTGATCCGGCATCTGCCCGCCCTCGGGCGGACCCTCGCCGGTGCCCGGTGGCAGACGGCCGAGGACACGGCGGGAGCGATGGGACTGCTGCTGTGGCACGGACGTCCCGCCGAGGTGGCACGGGCCCTGTCCGAGGCCCCGCGCCCCGAGGGGGCGGACGACGCGGACGGGCCCGGCGGAGTGGACGGGACCGGTGGGACGGGTGGACCGGCCGCGGCGTTGGCGTACGTCTACCCGGGTACGGGCGTCGGACCGTACCCGTACGACGGCAGCGGGGAACGGCCCTCCTCGTACTCCCCGTACGAGGAGCGCGGGGACGTGTGGGACGCGCGGGGCGCCGACAGCATGGCCGAGCTCTGGGACGAGGCCGCCGAGCGGGTGCTGGAGTCGATCGTCTACGACCACGCGCCACCGGCGCCCGTGGCCGCCGTCCTGGCGGCGCTCCTGCACACGGGGGAGACCGGACGGGCCGCCCGGTGGTGCGGGCTGACGGCTGGCGGGGACCGGACGGGGGCCACCACGGCCCGTCGGGCGGTCGCCGCCGCGGCGGCGGCCGTGGTGCACGGCCGCACCGGTGCGTACGACCTCGCGTCCGGGCACGCGGAGCGGGCGCTGTCGCTGCTGTCGCCGGGGGCGTGGGGCGTGGCCATCGGCATGCCGCTGTCCGCCGCCGTGCTGGCGGCGACGCGGCGGGGCGCGCACGAGGAGGCCGTGCGGTGGCTGCGCGTCCCGGTGCCCGCCGCGATGTTCCGCACCCGGGCCGGACTGCACTACCTGCTGGCCAGGGGCCATCACCAGCTGGCCGTCGGACGGCCGAAGGCCGCACTCGGCGACTTCCACGCCTGCCGGGACGTGCTGTCCGGGTGGCGGCCGGAACTGCGCGGCGCCGTCGACTGGGACACCCCGGCGGCCGATGCCCTGCGGGCGCTGCGCGGGGAGGGCACCGCGAACGGGGACCCGATCGCCGGACTGACCGAGGCCGAACGCCGGGTCGCGGTACTGGCCGCGGACGGCTGCACCAACCGGGCCATCGCGGCCAGGCTGTACGTCACCACGAGCACGGTGGAGCAGCATCTGACCCGGGTCTACCGCAAGTTGTGCGTGAAGTCGCGCGGGGATCTGGCCCACCTGGTGACGGCCCGCTCGCACTGAGTCCCGTCCGCACCGAACTCCGCCCGCCCCCGGTGCGCTACTGGTGTGTCACCGGGTTTCCGTGGAGACCGCCGTCCGCGCACGGCCAGACACCGCTGTCCAGGGGGCCGAGGCCCGTCCGCCGCAGGACGAGGAGTTCGTCGTGGAGGGCGAAGAGCACCTGCCCCCGGTCCAGCAGCATGATCCTGCTCATCACGGCGCGCTTCTCGTCCTCCAGGGCAAACAGCTCCCGCATCCGCGATTCGGCGTCGACGGCGAGCAGCCGGCCGTCCCGCCAGAACACCGCGGTGCCCTCGTCGTCCAGGGCCGGGTAGGCGGTGTGGTAGCCGGAGAGCGCGGGCCCGTGCCGCACCGTGCCGTCGGGGTCGAGGCGGACGAAGCGCGAGCGGGACGGCAGGACGTTCTCGGACTCGGGTCCGCTGATGGCGCCGTGCCGGTCGACCAGCGGCATCGTGTGCGTCGGCCATTCCCGTACCACGGTGCCGGAGGAGTCGTGGTGGGCCGTGCCGAACGCGCCGTAGCCCTGGGAGCCGATCAGGAACTCGCCCGGTCCGACGATCGCCTTGTGGTGGCCGGGCCCGGGTGTGCTCGCGGCGACGGGCCGACCGGTGGCGGTGTCCAGGAAGAACGTGACGGATATGCCGCTGCTGCCGTCGGCGAACGTCGCGGCGACGCGGTGACCCGCGACCAGCAACGGCTCCCAGTGGTGCGCCTCCACCGTCCGCGGGGTCCACGGCTTCGACGGCCGCGTCTCCCAGCCCGTCTCCGCACCGATCTCGACACAGCCCGGAAACGACAACCGGCCGAGCACGGCCGGTGTCGACCATCGCGCCGAGCCGTCCCCGTCGTGCCGTGCGACCCGCGGATGACGGCCGGCCGGGACGACCCGGCCCCGCCCGGCGGGCAGCCAGGACGCGCACACGCCGTCGGGCAGCACCACGAACGCGCCGAGGTGTTCGTGGGGTTCGTGGTCGGGGACGACCGAGCGCAGAGTCGAGCCGGTGGCGTCCAGCCCGGTCAGCACCACACCCTCCGGCCCGCGATGGGCGACCCACACCGAGCCGTCCGGACCGACGCGCGGCGGGCCCGGGGGTCCGTCGAACCTGCGGCGCCACAGGACCTCTCCGTCCACGTCCACGGCGGTGAGCACCGTGGTGGACAGGTCCTTGCCGTCGTAACCGGTGATGAAGACGGGCCCGCCGGAGTCCGGTGCCGCCAGACCCCGCACCTGCCCGGACATCGGCACACGCCGCGGTTCGCTCATGGTTCGGGCCCCTTCCCCTGGTACCACGGGCCCGGAGTCTACGCAGGCGTGCAGGCGCGGGGCGGTGTCCCTCCCGGGACGGTTCATCGGGGGAGGGACACCGGCGGGGACCGTCAGCGGCGGGCGCCCGCCGTGCGCAGGCCGCGGCCGTTCTTGCGGCCGAGCAGGCCCGCGGCCACCAACTCGTCCAGGACCACGGCCGGTTCGTACTCGGGGGTGCGGAAGCACTCGTACAACCGGTTCTGGATGGCGAGCGAGACGTCGAGGCCGATGGTGTCCAGGAGCGCGAACGGGCCCATGGGGTAACCGAATCCGGACCGGATCGCGTGGTCGGTCTCCTCGATGTCCGCGTCGTGCCGCTCCAGCAGGGCGAGGGCCGCACCGAGGTAGGGGAACAGCAGGCTGTTGACGATGAAGCCGGTGCGGTCCGGACACGTCACCGCCGTCTTGCCGAGGGTGCGGCAGAAGGCGTGCGCCGTCGCCAGGGTCGTCGGGGCCACCGCGTCCGTGTGCGCCAGCTCCACCAGCTTCATCACGGGGGCCGGGTTGAAGAAGTGGATGCCCACGACATCGGCCGGGCGGCCGGACGCCTCGGCGCACGCGGCGACCGAGAGGCTGGACGTGGTGGTGGCCAGTACCGTGCCGGGAGCACAGACCCTGCCGAGCGCCGCGAACATCGCACGCTTGACGTCGAGGTCCTCGGCGACCGCCTCGATGACCAGGTCGCAGTCGGCCAGCGCCGCCATGTCATGGGCGCCGGTGAGGAGTTCACCGGCCGATGCCCTGGTCTCGACGGTGACCCTGCCCCGCCGTACGCCCCGGGTCAGGGAGTCGGCGACGGAGTCCAGCGCCCGCTGTGCCTTCTCCGGGTCGCGGGCCACCAGGACCGTGGGGTACCCCGCCGTGGCCGTGACCTCGGCGATGCCGCGCGCCATCGCGCCGGAGCCGAGCACCCCCACCCGGCGCACCGGCACACCGGCCGGCCCGTCGGAGCCGTCGGCCGGCCGGCCGAGCGGGGCACCGGTCTCGTCGTACGTGTGGAAGCCCTCGCCGGTGGTACGGCCCAGGCGCCCGGCCGCCACCATCCGGCTGAGCAGCGGGGCGGGCTCGAAGGCGCTGTCGCCGGTGCGCCGCCACAGCTCCGTCAACGCGGCGTGGGCGGTGCCGAGGCCGATGCGGTCGAGCGTCTCCAGCGGACCGGCCGGCAGCCCGCAGCCCAGCCGCATGGCGGTGTCGATGTCGTGCTGGGTGGCGTAGCCCTCGTCGAAGAGGATCACGGCACGGTTGAGGAACCCGAGCACCAGGGCGGTGGCGTCGGCGGCGGGCCGGGCGCCGACCGCGACCGGGGCGAGCCCGGCCGAGGCCACCAGCGCGTCCACGGCGGCGGCGGTCTCCGGGGAGGTCAGGGCCGTCCGCACCGGTTCGACGGGGCCGCCGGGGGCGGGCGGGGTGAACAGGCGCAGCCCCGCCACGTCGGCCGGCCGGCCGGTGGCGATGGCCAGACGCGTGACCGGCAGCGCCGCCGTGGTGGTCAGCACCGGGGTGCCGGGCGGGCAGACCGAGATGATCCGGCCGAGCGCGTCGGTCTTGGCGGCGAGGTCCTCCGGGACCGCCTCGATCACCAGACCGGCCGCGCCCAGCGCGGTGTGGTCGGCGGTGAAGGTGACGTCGGGGCGGTCGGGGCCGTTCCCGGCGGCGATGACGGCCTTGAGCCGCCCGGCCACACGGGCCAGGACGTCCAGGTCGGTGTCCACGGCGACGACGGTGTGGCCCGCGCCGTGCAGCAGGTGCAGGAGTGCCTCGCCCGTCGAGCCCAGGCCGACGATGCCCGTCACGGAAGCGGGAGCGGCGGCGTCCGTCACGGGTGCGGGGGTGGCGGGCGTGACGGGGCTCGCCCCGGGCTTGGTGTCGCTCTGTCGCGCAGTCATGAGGTCCGCGCCTCCTCTTCCCGGAACCGGTTGATGGCGTCGATGTGCTTCTCGCGCATTTCCTCGTCCCGGACGCCGAGCCCCTCGCGCGGGGCCAGGGCCAGCACGCCGACCTTGCCCTGGTGGAGGTTGCGGTGCACCTCGTACGCGGCCTGGCCGGTCTCCTCCAGGGAGTGGACCTTCGACAGGGTGGGGTGGATCTTCCCCTTGGCGACCAGGCGGTTGGCCTCCCACGCCTCGCGGTAGTTGGCGAAGTGCGAGCCCACGATCTTCTTCAGCGACATCCACAGGTAGCGGTTGTCGTACTCGTGCCGGAACCCCGACGTGGAGGCACAGGTGACGATCGTGCCGCCCTTGCGGGCCACGTACACCGAGGCGCCGAAGGTCTCGCGGCCGGGGTGCTCGAAGACGATGTCCACGTCCTCGCCGCCGGTCAGTTCGCGGATGCGCTTGCCGAAGCGCTTCCACTCGCGCGGGTCCTGGGTCTGCTCGTCCTTCCAGAACCGGTAGCCCTCGGCACTGCGGTCGATGATCGCCTCGGCGCCCATGCTCCGGCAGATCTCCGCCTTCCGCTCACTGGAGACCACACAGATCGGGTTGGCGCCGCCCGCCAGGGCCAACTGCGTGGCGTACGAGCCGAGTCCGCCGCTGGCGCCCCAGATCAGCACGTTGTCGCCCTGCTTCATGCCGGCGCCGTTGCGGGACACCAGCTGGCGGTACGCGGTCGAGTTCACCAGACCGGGGGAGGCGGCCTCCTCCCAGCTCAGGTGCTCGGGCTTGGGCATCAGCTGGTTCGACTTCACCAGCGCGAGCTGGGCCAGGCCGCCGAAGTTGGTCTCGAAGCCCCAGATGCGCTGCTCCGGGTCGAGCATCGTGTCGTTGTGCCCGTCCGCCGACTCCAGCTCCACCGACAGGCAGTGCGCCACGACCCGGTCCCCGGACCGCCAGCGGTTCACCCCGGGCCCGGTGCGCAGGACGACGCCCGCCAGGTCGGAACCGAGGACGTGGTACGGCTGGTCGTGGCGGGCGGCGCCGGGGAACTGTCTGGCGTACCGCTCCAGGAAACCGAAGGTCGGCAGCGGCTCGAAGATCGACGACCACACGGTGTTGTAGTTGATGGCGCTCGACATGACGGCGACCAGGGCCTCGCCCGGACCGGGCTCGGGGGTCGGCACGTCCTGGAGGTGCAACGACTTGCGCGGGTCCTTGTCGGCGGAGGCCATGCCCTCGAACATGCCGGTGTCCTCCTTGCGGACAACGGCACCTCGATAGCTCTCCGGGAGCCGCAGACCCGCGAAGTCCTGCGGCGTCGCGTCCTCGGAGAGAAGAGCACTGATGATCTCGTCCACGTGAATTCCCTGATTCTCTTGAGAGTCGAGGAGAGCGAAGCGGGCCACCGTGTCCGTCACGGGCGTCCGCTGTCTGCCACAGGCATCCGTCACGGATGTCCGTCACGGGTGTCCGTCCAGCGTGGGACACCGCACCGCCCCCGGGGCACCCCTGTCCGCCCCCAGAAGGCGCGCGCCCGGTCATAGGGGGCGATTAGGGGAGGCCCGGGAGCGGGGCGCGCACCCATCCTGTGCGCAGGACCCACTCGGATCGGCTAGGAGAACTCATGACGGGAATCCCCGGCGACAGCCCCTGGTTCAGGAACTACCGGCCCGCCCCCGACGCACCCGTACGCCTGGTCTGCCTGCCGCACGCCGGCGGTTCGGCCAGCTTCTACTTCCCGGTGGCGCGGGAGCTCTCGCCGCAGGTGGAGGTCCTGGCCGTCCAGTACCCCGGCCGGCAGGACCGCCGCACCGAGCCG
Organism: Streptomyces sp. NPDC002669; assembly: GCF_042889165.1. Taxonomy (NCBI): domain Bacteria; kingdom Bacillati; phylum Actinomycetota; class Actinomycetes; order Kitasatosporales; family Streptomycetaceae; genus Streptomyces; species Streptomyces sp. NPDC002669. The sequence continues at coordinate 15,367 of NZ_JBIAQQ010000024.1, forward strand.
GCCGCCACCGACCTGGAGGCGCTCGCCGACCGGATCGCCGAGGCACTGGGTCCGTGGACGGACCGGCCGTACGCGCTGTTCGGGCACAGCATGGGCGCCGTCGTCGGCTTCGAGGTGGCCCGCCGGACGGAAGCCGCGGGCAACGGCCCCGTCGAACTGTTCGTCTCCGGCCGCGGCGCCCCCTCCCTGGACCGCGCGGACGCGTGGTACCCGGAGACCGACGAGGAGGTCGTCGCCGAGATCCGGAAGCTGGACGGGACGGGGGGCGCGCTGCTCGACGACGAGGAGACGCTGCGCATGATCCTGCCCGCGCTGCGCGCCGACTACCGGGCGGTGCGCGGCTACCGCTACCGTCCGGGCCCGCCCCTGGACTGCCCCGTCACCGCGTTCACCGGCGACCACGACCCCAAGGCGCGGATCGAGAACGTACAGGCGTGGGTGAACCACACCAGCTCGGGCTTCGGTCTGCGGGTGCTGCCCGGTGGGCACTTCTTCCTCGTCGACGAACAGGAAGAGGTGCTCCGCACGGTCCGGGAGCGGTTGGCCCGGACCCCGGTGGCGGCATGACCGTGTACTCGCCCGCCCCGGGCGGCACCGGCATCCTCGGCACCGGCTCGTACCTGCCCGAACGGATCGTCACCAACGAGACGGTCGCCGCCCGGGCCGGGGTCACCGCCGAATGGATCGAGCGCAAGACCGGCATCCGCGAGCGGCGCTACGCCGCGGACCACGAGGCCGCGTCGGACCTCGCCACCGAGGCCGCCGTACGGGCCCTGGCCGACGCCGGGGCCGGACCGGACGACCTCGCCTGGATCGTCGTCGCGACCTCCACCCCCGACCATCCGCAGCCGGCCACGGCCGCGTTCGTGCAGCACCGGATCGGCGCGCGCCGGGCGGCGGCCTTCGACGTGAACGCCGTGTGCGCCGGATTCGTCGCCGCGCTGCACACCTGCTCCCGGCTGCTGGCCGGGCCGGGGGCCGACGGGCGCCGGCACCTGGGACTCGTCGTCGGCAGCGAGGTCTACTCGCGCATCATCGATCCCGAGGACCGCAGGACCGCGCCGCTGTTCGGGGACGGGGCGGGCGCCGTGGTGCTCGGCCCGGTGTCCGGGGGCCGCGGCCTCCTGGGCACCGGCATGCGCACCGACGGCCATCTGCACGACTTGATCGGCGTCACCGCGGGCGGCAGCAGGAAACCCGCGTCGGAGAAGACCGTCGCCCGCGGCGACCACTTCTTCCGGATGCAGGGCAGGGAGGTGCGGGCCTTCGTGGAACGGGAGCTGCCGGACGCCGTCGCGGGCACCCTCGACGCCTTCCGGGTCACGGCCGACGAGATCGACCACTTCGTGCCGCACCAGGCCAACGGCGAGATGCTGCGGAGCGTGGCCGCCGGGCTCGGGCTGACCTCGGCACGGGTCCACCTCCCGGTGGAACGGCACGGGAACACCGGGGCCGCCTCGATCCCGCTGGCCCTCGACCACGCTCGCCGTACGGACGGTCCGGTCGACGACGACCTGGTGCTGCTGGCGGGGTTCGGCGGCGGAATGACCCTCGGAACCACCCTGCTGCGCTGGGGCCGGTAGCTGAGGACGCGCTCGGCGAGTGGCCGTACGGCTCGGATCGTGTGTTGTCGGGGACGAGGGCGCCGGCCGGAGCCACCTCGTGCCGCGCTCTCAGGATCATCATGCGGGCAGCCGCACAAGGCGCGGTAGCGAGCCCCGCTCCCGCGCCTTGTACAGCTCCTGCGCGTGTGCTGTCATGGTCATTCTTGTGACCGGCCCCGGGGGAGGCGACAGGCTTGCTGGGGGACGTGGACGATTCGACGCCCCGGTTCATCGGCCCCTACCGGATCGTCGCGCGGCTCGGTTCGGGCGGCATGGGCGAGGTGTACCTCGGAGCGGACGAACGCCGGCCGCCGCACCGGGTGTTCGTCGCCGTGAAGACCGTACGGAGCGACCTCAGCGACGACGAGGGGTTCCGGTCCCGGTTCCGCCGCGAGATCGAAACGGGCCGGGCGGTGTCCGGCCGGTACACGGCCCGGCTGCTCGCCGGCGACCCCGAGGGCGCGCCCCCCTGGCTGGCCACCGAGTACGTGCCGGGCCCCGACCTGGAAGACGTGGTGCGGGGCGGCGGCCCGCTGCCGGAGCCGACCGTGCGCGCCCTCGGCCGCGGGCTCGTCGCGGCGCTGCGCTCGATCCACCACGCGCGGGTCCTGCACCGCGATCTGAAGCCCGCGAACGTACTCCTCACCGCGGCCGGTCCCAAGGTCATCGACTTCGGCATCGCCCGTGCCTTCGGCGCCGGCACCATGACCCGCACCGGCGGGATCGTCGGCTCTCCGGGGTTCATGTCGCCCGAGCACGTGGCGGGCAGCAAGCACGTCGTCGCCGCCTCCGACGTCTTCTGCCTCGCCTCGCTGCTCTGTTACGCGGCGACCGGGCGCGGTCCGTTCGGGGGCGGTCCGGTCGCCGCGATCCTGTTCCGCATCGCCCGTGCCGAGGCCGATCTGACGGGCGTACCGGACGGGCTGCGCGACGTGCTCGCGGCATGCCTGCATCAGGACCCGTCGAGCCGACCGGACACCGTCGAGCTCGCCCGGCTCTTCGAGGACGCCCCCGCGGACGGCGCATGGCCGCCGCACGCCGCCGCGGCCATCGCCCGCCGCGAGGACGAACTGACGCGACTGGCCGCCGAGTTGGGGACCGTAGCCGTTCCCGAACTCCACGCCGCGCCCACGATGACCGCGCCGCACCGGGCCGTTGCCCGCCGTGAGGTCCGCCGACGCCGCGTGCTGACCGCGGCTCTGACGCTGGTGGTCCTCGCGGGCGCCGGGCTGGCAGGCGGCTACGCCGCAGGACTGTGGCCCCGGCCGGACGCCGGGAACGGCGGATCCCCGGACGTTCCCACGACATCCGCCCCGCCCCGCGAGAGCGGCCCGGCGGGAGGGCCCGTACAGGCTTCCTACGTGGACGAACTCGGCGGCCCCGACCGGAGCAGGGTCTTCGAGGACGCCCCCTCGCAGCGCCCGGACGGCTGGCGGCCCTGGACCGTGCACCTCACCGCCGGGCCGGTGGCCTGCGGAGCCGACCGCACCGTCGTGGTGTGCCGGCTCGCGGACGGCAGCCTGCAGACGCTCCGGCTGAAGGACGGTTCCTCCCTCTGGCGGGCTCCGCTCCGCAAGGGCGCCGAACCCGCCGGGGCCACCGGCCCCGTGATCGCCGGCAGCGTCGTCGTGACCGCCGAGGAGGGCCGGCTCCGGGCGCGTGCCACGGCCGACGGAAAGGTCCGCTGGGAGCGGCCGCTGTCCGGCCGCCCACTGGGCCGGCTGCTCGGCGTCGACACCGGCGTCTACGTCAACCTCGCCGACGCCGACGGGGTGCGCGCCGAGGCGTACGCCCTCGCGGACGGCGCGCGCCGCTGGACCCGGCCCGTGGCCCGGACGGCGGACCCGCGCGCCGGGCGGCAGGGTGTTCTCGCGTACGCACCGGACCTGCTCTACGTCAACGGGGAGAAGGGCCTCGCCACGTGGAGCCCGGCCACCGGGAAGACGGAGCGCGAGGCACCGCCCGGCGGGACCGGCGAGGGGTCGCCCGACACCCGGTACTGCCTCGATCCGCGCCTGTCCGCCGGTGAGCTGCTGTGTATCGATCCCGACGGCCGGGGCCTCCACTTCCGGGACGCCGAGGCCCTCACATCGAGCTACCTGAGCGACCGGTACCGGCTCACGCGGCAGGTCTCGGTGCGGGACGCCGTGTTCGGGCCGTACGTCCCCGGTACGGCCCCGATCCTTGAACTCCCTTCCGAGGGACGGGTGGTACGCGTCACCGACGCCCCGTACGACAAGCTGTCCGCAGTGACGACGGTGGCGTCGATCCCGCGTGGCGACGACGGCCGGCCCGCCCCCCTCACCTCGCCCGTCGCGATCGGCGACACCGTCGTCTACGCCGACAACGCCACCCTGAGCGTGCTGCCGGCCGCGGAGGGGGACGCGGTCCCGACCTCCGTGCCGGACTCGCCCGGCAACCGGGCCACCGGCACCGACCCCAGCCGTCCGGGTGCCCGTCGCGCCCCGTCCCTGCTCTCCGTCGGCGGAGTGGTCGTGCTCGGGTACTTCGACGGAACCGTTCGCGCGCAGACCCTGCCCGGACGCTGAGATCTCCCGGCCCCCCGAGCCACCGAGTCCCCCCGGCCCCCAAACCTCTGGAGTCGTCGTGCTGGAGCCCCTGGACGCGTCCGCCGTCCGCCGTGTCGGCCCGTATGCGCTCATCGGGCGGATCGGTGCGGGCGGCATGGGCACGGTTCATCTCGCCCGCCGCGACGGACCGGTGGACCCGTCCGGACCGGCGGACCCGTCCCGCCCGAGCGACAGGGAAGTCCTCGCGGCGGTGAAGACCGTGCGGGAGGACGTCCGGTTCGACGCCGAGTTCCGACTTCGCTTCCGCCGGGAGGTCGAGGCCGCGCGCGCGGTGCGCAGTCCTCACACCGTGGCCCTGATCGATGCCGCCCCGGATGCGGAACCCCCGTGGCTCGCCACCGAGTTCGTCCCCGGGCCCTCGCTCGCCGAGGCGGTCCGGAGGCACGGCCCGCTGCCCCCGGACGTCGTCCGGGCCCTGGGAGCCGACCTCGCGCGGGCCCTGCGGGCGGTCCACGGCGCGCGCCTCGTCCACCGCGACCTGAAGCCCGCGAACGTGCTGCTCGCCGAGGCCGGGCCCAAGGTCATCGACTTCGGTATCGCCCGGGCCTTCGACGGGACGGTGCTCACGGCGGCGGGTTCGGCGGTGGGCACGCCCGGGTTCATGTCACCGGAGCAGGTGGGCGGCACGGACCCCGTGGGACCCGCTTCCGACGTCTTCGGCCTGGGCGCGCTGCTGTGCTGGGCGGCGACCGGGAACGGTCCCTTCGACGACGCCGAACTGGCCGCCGTCCTCACCCGGATCGTGGAGGGACGCGCCGACCTCCGGCACGTCCCCGCGGGGCTGCGCGACCTCGTCGCCTCCTGCCTGGCCGTCGACCCGGCAGCCCGCCCGACGACCGACGCCCTGGTCAGAGCGCTCGACCCGCAGGCGGCCGGGGAGCGCCCGGGTGCGCTGTTCGCCCGCTCGCAGGAGCCGTTCCCGTGGCCCTCCGGGGTGCGGGAGCTGATCGCCGCGTACGAGGAGGAGACCGGCCGGATCGTGGCGAGCGCGCCGCGGCTTCCGCTCCCACCACCGGTACCCGCCGCCGTTCCGGGAGCCGGCCAGGGGCCCGGCCGGCCGGACGGGGCGCCCGCTTCGCGGCGTACCCGTACCCGGACCCGGGCGGCGGTGATCGCCGCGTCGACGGCACTGGCCGTGACCGCGACCGTCCTCGGCGTGCGGCTCCTGGCCGGGGACGAGACGAAGGACGACGGGGCGAAGACGCCGGGCGGTTCGTCCTCGGCACCGGTCCGTCCCGCTGCCCCGCCCGACCCGGAGGAGCCGATGATGAACGGCGGCGCCTACGGGGCGATGACCCTGGCCTATCCGGAACCCGGGACACCGGGAGCCGCGGCGCCGAAGGGGTGGAAGCCATGGCACGCCACGGCGTCGTCCGGCATCGGCGGGTGCGTGCTGGGCACGGACCTGCTGCTCTGCGGTGGCAGCGGTGGGGTCGAGGCACGCCGGACCACCGACGGGACGCTCGTGTGGCGGCACGCGGCGCCGGTGCGGCCCGGTGGCGCCGTCATGACGCCCGGCCTCTCCACGGACCGGGTGTTTCTTCCGGAGGGCGAAGGAGTCCTCGTCGCGCGACGGTCCGACGCCCGGCCGCTCGCCCGCTGGCCGGGGGCCGCCGGTTTCCTCCCGGAGCTGGCGGTCGCCGCCGGCGGCACGGTCTACATCGCGTACGAGGGCGCTGCGGGCGTCGGGCTGCCGGGGGAGATGCTGTTCCGGGCGTACCGGGAGAGCGACGGGCAGCGGATCTGGGAGCGGAAGCTGCGGCTCGCCTATCCCAACAGCATGACGCCGGTGGCCGGCCGCCTCCACATCACGGGCCCCGGCGGGACCTGGCAGCTGGACCGGCGGACCGGGCGGGTGCTCGCCGAGGAGAGGAAGGTGTACTGCGGGGACGTGGTGGTGCCGGACGGGACCTCCTACTGCTCCGACTCCGGCTCGGCGCGCACCGTGGTCAGGGGGCCGGGGACGCTGGACGAGCGCGGCACCGTGATGGGCGACAACCCACTGACGGCCGGTGCCGACGGCACGGTGATCACTGCCGACGGGTCCGGGGCAACCCAGGATCTGATCGCGTCCCGGGCCGGTGACGGGACGGTCCTGTGGCGGTCCCCGCTGGGGTGGGCGGAGTTCCCCCAGCGGGGTGAGGCCCTTCTCGTCGGCCGGCGTCTCGTCCTCGTCAGCCCGGCGGGCATCGAGACGCGGTCGCTCGCGGACGGTTCGACGCTGGACATGGTCCTGCCGGACGGCTGGCCGGACCGGGAGGCGGGCAGCGAACAGCAGGTGCTCGTCTCCGGGGATGTCGTCTTCTACGTACGCGGTACGGCCATGGCGTCGGCCCGCCTGCCCTGAGCCCGGACCACCTTCTCCCACCCGGGCCGGCCTCGTTGTTCCGACTCCGGCCGGAGGACACGCTGCGGCCGTGACCGGCGCCCGTGGCGATCCGCCGCTGTACCGGCAGCGGATCGCCGGGCGACTGGTTCACGAACCGCTGCCGAGCCGGGCATTCGTCGGACGGGCCCGGCCCCTGCCGGTCCCGGTCAGGCGTCGTCGCGGGGTTTGCCGAACTCCTCGATCAGCACGGGATACTGCTCCCCGCCGTGCCCCGCGGCGATCGCCCGGTCGGCCATCGCCTTGAACAGCTCGGGCAGTTCGGCGTTGACGCCCACCGCCCTGCTCTCCTCGATCAGGTGCTCCATCGCCCGTGCGTCGGTCTCCAGGGCCGACACCTCGGCGGGGAAGGAGCCGCTGTCGATCTGCTCGGCGTACCCGGGCAGCCATTCGGCCACACCGGTGGCGATCCGCTGGGCGAACGGCGCGTACGTCGCGGCGTCGACACCGGCCGTGCGGAGGAGGGCGGTGCCCTGGAGCCAGGCGTTCAGGACGCTCCACATCATGGCCAGCCCCGCCACGTCGTACAGGGCCGCCAGTCCGTGGTCCGTACCGAGGTGGGTGACAGTGCCGAGCGCCTCCAGTGTCGACCGGTGCGCTTCGAAGACCTCCTGCGGCCCGCTGTGCAGGATCACCGCCTCGGCGGTCCCGATCACCGGCGGGACGGCCATGATGGCGCCGTCCAGGTAACGGGCGCCGATCCGGTCGGCCCACCGGGCCGCCTCCCGGGCCCCGGCCGAGTCGCCGGAGGTCAGGTTGACCAGTGTCGTACCGGTCGGCACGACATCGTCCGCGCCGAGCAGTTCGTGCACGGCCGCGTAGTCGGTGAGACAGATGACCGTCAGAGGGGAAGCCTTGAGCGCGGCACCGACCGTGGGTGCCAACTTTGCTCCTTCGACGACCAGTTGATCGGCCTTGGCGGCCGTACGGTTCCATACGGTGGTGGGGTGGCCGGCTTTCAGGAACGCGCCGGCGAGCGCCTGACCCATCAGCCCGAGTCCGATGACCGTCACGGGCGCAGTGGTTGTGTCGTTCATGGCAGCATCGTCAACGTTGATACCGGTATGAAGGTCAAGCGAGGTTTCGATGAGGATCGGGGAACTGGGCCGTCGAACGGGCCTCAACGCCCATCAGCTGCGCTACTACGAGGCCCAGGGCCTGCTGGAGGCGGACCGCGGGGCGAACGGGTACCGGGAGTACGACGAGAGCGCCGTGCTGCGGGTGAAGCAGATCCGGCACCTGCTCGGCGCCGGTCTGTCCTCCGAGGACATCGCGTACCTGCTGCCCTGCGCGGTCGGGGAGGCCCCGGAGCTGGCCGGGTGTCCCGAGCTGCTGGCCGCGATGCGGTCACGGCTTCGGCAGCTGGACGACCGGATGGAAAGCCTCGCCCGGTCCCGTGACGCCCTTGCCGGCTACATCGACGCGGCCGAACGCACGGGGGGCGAGAGCTATCCCCCCTTCGACGGCGTCGACCCGGAGCCCGTCCCCGCCTGAGCCCGTCCCCGCCTGAGCTGGGCCGCCGCCGACCGGGGCCGCCGTCCCCGGCCCGCTTCAGCGGCGCAGGTACCGCCGCAGGGCGTCGGCCAGGCCCTGGTGCCAGGTGTGGAGGTGGGCGGCACGGCGGGCGTTGATCTCGCAGGAGTACGACGAGCCGTCGTACAGCGCGAGGGTGACGAGCAGCCGGGTGCGGCGGACGGTGCGACCGGTGACGTCGGCGATCTCGGACCAGGAGAACTCCGCCTCCACGTCCGCCTGTTCGGGGTCCTCCTCCCGCCCGCCCCGGTCCGGGGCGCCGATCCGGTACAGGGTGAACATCACACCGTCGGCGTCCACCAGGATGCTGGAGTTGGAATCCGCGGCGATGAACACCCCTTCCTCGGAGGCGGAGGCGGAGGTGTCCGGGGCGGGGACGTGCGGGGCGTGGGCAGGCTTCGGCGGCATGTCCAACCGCGTCGGTACGTACGTGGCGGCCTGGGCAATCGGATCCGGAGCCGGAACGGGAGCCGGAGCCGACGGCGGTGTCGGCTCCGATGCCAGCAGCCGGCGCGGGTCGGGGCCGGGTTCCTCGCCTCCCTCCGGCCGTTCCGCGGACTCCTCGAACCAGTCCAGGAGCTGGTCGGTCGTCGGACGCCGTCCCGGCTCCTTGGCCAGGCAGGCCGCCGCCACATGCCGCACCCCCTCGGGCACGGCGTCGAGATTCGCGGGTTCGTGCACCGTGCGATACATCATCCCCATGGGCGTCCCCCCGCCGAACGGGCTGCCGCCCGCCGCCGCGACGAGGACCGCGCCGAGCGCGAACACGTCCGCCGCGCCGGTGACCTCGTCGCCCGTCGCCTGCTCGGGGGCGAGGAAACCCGGTGTGCCGAAGGCGTGGCCCGTCGCCGTCAGACGGGTGGACTCGACCGCCCGCGCGATGCCGAAGTCGAGTACCCGGGGACCGTCGTCGGCCATGATGATGTTTCCGGGCTTCAGGTCGCGGTGGACGAGCCCGCACCGGTGGATGGCCTCCAGCGCCTCGGCCAGACCGGCACCGAGCCCCCGCAACGCCCTTTCGTCCATGGGACCTCGTGTGCGGAGGAACTCCGCGAGGGTGGGGCCGGGGACGTACGCGGTGGCGAGCCAGGGCGTCGGGGCGTCCGGATCGGCGTCGACGACGGGTGCGGTGTGGAATCCGCCGACGGCACGCGCCGCGGCGACCTCGGCGAGGAACCGCTCGCGGAAGACGGGGTCGGTGGCCAGCTCGGACCTGGCCACCTTCACCGCGACGGGCCGCCCGCCGCGGGACCGGGCGAGGTACACGCTCCCCATCCCGCCCTCGCCGAGCTTGCGTTCGATGGTGTACGAGCCGATACGGCTGCCGGGCGCACCGAGCGCCCCGCCCCCTGTACTCACGCGGTCCCCCACAGTCCTTTCCGGCGGCCGCCCCGGCCGATTCCCGCCGATGCGGTGGAGGAGATCGTCTCATCACTCCGGTCCGGCCGGTGCGATCGGATCAGGGCCGGGCGGTCAGGTTCCGGGGAAGCCGGGCGGTCAGGGCGTCGATGCGGCGGGACAACGCCTGTTGCTCCCGGCCCAGTTCGTCGACGCGCCGCCGCAGCCGGGCCAGTTCGTCACCCGGGTCGGGGGCCGCCCCGACCGTCACCGGGGCGTCCGACGGGGCCGGGGCGGACAGGTCGGGCGCGTGGTTGAGGATCGCCTCCATCCGGCCGCGCAGCGCCGGGCCCGGCTCGATGCCGAGCGCATCCCTCAGCCGACGGCGCGCCCGCTCGTACACGCCCAGTGCCTCGGCCTGGCGGCCACTGCGGTACAGGGCGAGCATCAGCAGGTCGTAGAAGCGTTCCCGCAGCGGGTGATCGGCCGTCAGTTTCTCCAGCTCGCCGGTGATCTCGCCGTGCCGGGCACAGCGCAGGCTCGCCTCGTACAGCGTCTCCAGGGTGGTGAGCCGGTTCTCCTCCAGCCGGTCGGCCTCGGTGGCGCAGATCTGTCCGTGGCCGCTGTCCTGGAGGGCGGGGCCGCGCCACACGGCCAGGGCGCGGCGCAGCAGTTCGACGGCGCGGCCGGGGTCGGCGGCGAGCATCGCCCGGCCCTCCGCGGACAGCCGGTGGAAACGCTGGACGTCGGTGGTGGCCGGGCCCAGGTGCAGCAGGTAGCCGGCCGGCAGGGTGCTGATCCATTCCCGCCCGCTGTCGGCCGCACCGGCGCAAGCCGGGAGCAGCCGTCGCAGCCGGGCGACATGGGCCTGCAGGGCGTTCGCGGCGTTCGCCGGGGGACGGTCGCCCCAGAGTTCGGCGGTCAGCCGGTCGCCGGGCAGGAGCTGTCCGGCGTGGACGACGAACGCGGAGAGCAGGGCGCGTTGTTTGGAGCCCGGTGGGACGATGCCCGCCCCCGTCAGCGGATCGCGCACCTCCACCGGCCCCAGCAGCCGGAACTCGACCTCGCCGCCGTCCGCGGCGGCCGGGGGCGCCGGTGCCGCGGACGGCGGGGCGAGTTCGAGCACCGGCATCACGGGATCTCGGGGGCGGACGCGGAGAGGGCGAGCGCGCGCCGGGCGTCCTCGGCGATCCGCCCGGTCAGCGCGGCGGGGTCGGGCTGGAAGTAGAAGTGCCCGCCCTCGAACAGGTGCAGGCCGAGGAAGTGCTCCGCCCGGTCCGCCCAGCCGGACAGCCGGGCGGGCGGCGCCACCGTGTCGTCGGTGCCGCCGAAGACGGACAGCGGCACGGGCAGGGGCACCGGGTCGGGAGCGGGCCGCCAGGTCTCCACCAGCCGCAGGTCGCCCCGGATGGCCGGACCGAACAGCTCCCACATCTCCGGGTCCTCCAGGACCGCGGCGGGTGTGCCGCCCATCGCGGCCAGCTCCCGGCGCAGCCCGGCGTCGTCGAGCAGGTACCGACGGGTTCCGTCCCCCTCGGGGCGCGGCGTGCTGCGCGCCGACAGCCCCAGCCAGACCGGCGGCGTACGGCCCTCGGCGAGGATCCTGCGGGTGAGTTCGTAGGCGATGAGCCCACCCATACTGTGGCCGAACAGGGCGTAGGGTCCGGAGAGTTCGGCATCCAGTTCGGTGAGGAAGTGGTCCACGAGCCGGTGGGCGTCCCCGATGGCGGGCCGGTCCGCCAGCAGACCGCGCCCGGGGGCGTCGACGAGCCGCACCTCCCAGTCGGACGGGAAACGGCCGGGCCAGTCGCGGTAGAGCAGATGGGAACCACCCGCGTGGTGGAACACGAACAGGCGCAGTTCCATGCTGACTCCGTCTTGTGGGACATGGTCTTCGGTCGGAGTACCGGACCTTAGCCGATGTGCGCGACCGATGATCGTCCCTCCGGTCCGGTTCGAGCACGTGTGCACTTCACCTGGACGGCCGACGGCCCCGCGGACGACGGGAGGCCGGTCCCGACCCCCATGTGACAAGGAGGGGCGGCTCGTTCCGGTTCGAGGGCCCGGACCGGGCGTGTACCGGTCCGGGCCGAAACCGGACGGCCGTGAGCCGCCGAAGGAACTGGAGGCGGAGCGGTGGCGTTTCCCGGGCGGTCGAACTTGAGGAGACACGGTGCGGATCTACATCAGTGTGGACCTGGAAGGCATCACAGGGCTCGTGGACGCCGACGACGTCCAGCCCGGCGGCCGGGACTACGAGCGCGGACGGCTGATGATGGCGGAGGACGTCAACGCCGCCGTCAGGGGAGCCGTCGCGGCCGGTGCCACCGACATCACCGTCAACGACGCGCACGGCCCGATGCGCAACCTCCTGCCCGAGGCGCTGCACCCGGCGGCACGCCTCATCCGCGGCAGGCCCAAACAGATGGGCATGCTCGAAGGACTCGTTCCCGAACACGACGCCGTGATCTGCGTCGGCCACCACGCGCGGGCCGGATGATGACCCGCCGGGCGGGACGGCTGAGCGCGGTCCCCGGTGCCGGCATGGACGACCTGCGGCTCCTGTTCCCCGAGGGCCTCTCCGGCCGTTGCCGGCGGGGCCGGTCGGCGCGCCCGCGAACCGGAGGCGCCGGCCGCGTCCCGTTGGAAGGCCGCTCGAACCCAGGTCGAGGTACGGGGGCGTGCGGGGCGAACGGGGCTAGCGTGCGGAACGCCGACGGCTTCGAGCTCGGGGGAATCGACCGGGCATGCGGGGAGGAAATCGTGGAGATTCAGGTTCTGGGTCCACTGAGTGCCGACGTCAACGGAGTGTCGATCGTTCCGACCGCGGGAAAGCCGCGCCAGATCCTGGCGCTGCTCTCCTTCTACCCGGGCCGGGTCATGCCCGTGCCCACACTCATGGAGGAGATCTGGGGCACCAACCTGCCCCAGAGCGCCATGACCACGCTGCAGACGTACATCCTGCAGCTGCGTCGCAGGCTGGGCACCGCGATGGGGCCCGACGCACCCGGCACCGCCAAGGAGGTGCTGGCCACCCGGCACGGCGGCTATCTGCTGCAGATCCCGCCGGAGTCCGTGGACGTGCACCGCTACGAGCAGCTGGTGGCCGCGGGGCAGAGCGCCTTCGACGAGGGCGAGGACGTACGGGCCGGGAAGCTGTATCGCGAGGCGCTCGCGATGTGGCAGGGAACGGCACTCGTGGACGTACGGGTCGGCTCGATCCTGGAGATCGAGGTCCTGCGGCTGGAGGAGAGCCGGCTGGTGACCGTCGAACGGCGCATCGACGCCGACCTCCGGCTCGGCCGGCACAGCGAACTCCTCGCGGAACTCACTGATCTGATGGCTCGTCACCCCCAGCACGAGGGACTGCACTCGCAGGCGATGGTTGCGCTGTACCGCTCCGGGCGCCAGGCCACCGCGCTGGACGTCTACCGCAGGCTGCGGACCCGGCTCATCGAGGAGCTGGGCGTGGAGCCCTCGCCGCAGCTCCAGCGGCTGCACCAGGCGATGCTCGCCGTCGACCCGGCACTGGACGTCACCTGCGGACCGCGCCGCGGTTCCACCTTCGATCTGTACGCGGCCTGACGAACCCGCCCACGAGGGAGGCACAGCAGATGCCCGACGAACAGCCCGTACGGCTCCACTGCTTCGCACACGCCGGAGCAGGCGTCTCGTCCTTCTACAACTGGCCCCGCGACCTGGGCCCCGGCGTCGAACCGGTGCCCAGGCTGCTGCCGGGGCGCGAGGCCAGGCGCCGCGAGCCCCGGATCACCGGGCGCGAGGCACTGCTGGCCGATGTGATGGGCACCTTCGCCCCCGCCCCGGACGTCCCGTACGTGCTGTACGGGCACAGCCTCGGCGCGATGATCGCCTACACCGTCACCCGGGCCCTGCACGAGGCCGGGCTGCCCGGCCCCGCGCTGCTGGCCGTCGGGGCCTGTCCGCCGCCCGACTCCGCGTCCGAACTCTCGGACTCCGTCGGGGAACCGGACGAGCACCTGCTGAAGCTGCTCGGCGAGGTCGGCGCCCTCCCGGAGGGGGCCGGACCCGGCGGGTTCTGGCACCGGGCCGTGCTGCCGGTGCTGCGCGACGACCTGACCCTCGCCGACGACCTGCGGGCCGGCGCCCGCGAACCGGCCGGGGGCGCACCGCTGTCCGTGCCGATGCTGGTCGTCGCCGGGGCGGACGACCCGCTGGCCCAGCCGGACGCGATGGCGGGCTGGCGGCGCTGGACCACGGGACGGGTGGTGACCCGGACCGTGCCCGGCGACCACTTCTTCGTACGCGGCCGCGAGCTGCCGCGCCTGCTCGGGCGGGCCTGCCGTGTCGTACGGCGCACCGCACCGGCCCCCGCCGCGGTCGTGGCCCGCGGCTGACCGCCGCCCACCACAGGAGGACACACACCATGAGGAACAGCCGATGAGACGCGTCGTCATCACCGGGATAGGGGTGGTCGCACCCGGCGGGGTGGGCACCAGGGCGTTCTGGTCACTGCTGACGGAGGGCCGCACCGCGACCCGCCGCATCACCCTCTTCGACGCCTCCTCGTTCCGTTCGCAGATCGCGGCCGAGGTCGACTTCGACCCGGCCGAGCACGGCTTCGGCCCCCGGGAGGCCCGCCGGCTGGACCGCGCGGCCCAGTTCGCACTGGTCGCCGCCCGCGAGGCGGTCGCCGACAGCGGCCTGACCCCGGCCGACGGCGCGGAGCGCACCGGGGTCACCCTGGGCAGCGCCGTCGGGTGCAGCACCGGGCTCGACGAGAGCTACGCGCACGTCAGCGAGCGCGGCGGCCACTGGCTCCTGGACCACACCAGGGCCGAGGAACGGCTCGCCGACTACCTCGTGCCCAGTTCCCTGGCCGTCGAGGTGGCGCGCGACATCGGTGCGCAGGGGCCCGTCGCGGTCGTCTCCACCGGCTGCACCTCCGGCCTGGACTCGCTCGGCCACGCCGCCGAACTCATCCGCGAGGGCAGTGCCGACGTGATGGTGGCGGGCGCCTCGGAGGCCCCGGTCACCCCGATCACCCTGGCGTCCTTCGACGCGATCCGCGCCACGTCCACGCGCAACGACGAGCCGGAGACCGCCTCCCGCCCCTTCGACCGCACCCGCAACGGCTTCGTGCTCGGCGAGGGCAGCGCGGTGCTCGTCCTGGAGGAGCACGGGCACGCGCTGCGGCGCGGCGCCCATGTGTACGCGGAGATCGCGGGCTTCGCGAGCCGTTCCAACGCGTACCACATGACGGGGCTGCGCCCGGACGGCGGCGAGATGGCCGAGGCGATCAGGGTCGCCCTGGACGAGGCGCGCCTGGACGCCACGGCCGTCGACTACGTCAACGCCCACGGATCGGGCACCAAGCAGAACGACAAGCACGAGACGGCGGCATTCAAACGCAGCCTGGGCGAGCACGCCCACCGGGTGCCGGTCAGCTCCATCAAGTCGATGATCGGCCACTCGCTGGGCGCGATCGGCTCCCTGGAGATCGCCGCCAGCGCCCTGGCCATCGAGCACGACACCGTGCCGCCGACGGCCAACCTGCACGACCAGGATCCCGCCTGCGACCTCGACTACACCCCGCTCGTCGCCCGTCGCCGGCGCACCGACACGGTGCTCAGCGTCGGCAGCGGCTTCGGCGGCTTCCAGAGCGCGATGGTGCTGACCAACCGGCACACGGGGGCGGCCGCATGACCGCCGTGGCCGCCGAGGAGGCGGGGCTGATCGGTGTCCGCGGAGTGGAGGCGGTCGTCACCGGCATCGGTGTCGTGGCGCCCGGCGGCGTCGGCACGGAGCAGTGGTGGGCGGCCGTGCTGCGCGGCGAGAACGCCATCGGGCCCCTCACCCGTTTCGACGCCTCCGGCTACCCCGCCCGGCTCGCCGGGGAGGTCACCGGGTTCGTCGACGAGGACCACGTGGCGAGCCGGCTGCTCCCGCAGACCGACCGGGTGACCCGGTTCTCGCTCGCCGCCGCCGCGCAGGCGCTGGAGAACGCGGACCTCGACCCGGAACGGCTGCCCGACTACGCGGTCGGCGTCGTCACCGCCAACGCCACCGGCGGCTTCGAGTTCGGACAGCACGAGCTCCAGGCGCTGTGGAGCAAGGGCAGCCGGCACGTCGGCGCCTACCAGTCCTTCGCCTGGTTCTACGCCGCGAACTCCGGCCAGATCTCCATCCGGCACAAACTGCGCGGCCCCAGCGGGGTCGTCGTCTCCGAGCAGGCGGGCGGCCTCGACGCCGTCGCCCAGGCCCGCCGCCAACTGCGCAAGGGCGTCCGGGCCGTGGTCACCGGCGGCGTCGACTCGGCGCTGTGCCCCTGGGGCTGGACGGCGTACCTGGCCGGCGGCGGACTGAGCACGGGCGACGACCCGGACCGGGCCTACCTGCCGTTCGACGCCGCCGCGTCGGGCCATGTCGTCGGCGAGGGCGGTGCGCTGTTCGTCCTGGAGGACGGGGACGCCGCCCGCAGCCGCGGCGCAGTGGTCCACGGCACGGTCGCGGGCTGCGCCGCCACGTTCGACCCGGCGCCCGGCACCGGGGAGCCCCGGTTGCGGGCCGCCGCCGAACTGGCCCTGGCGGACGCCGGGATCACCCCCGGCGAGGTCGACGTGGTGTTCGCCGACGCGGCGGGCGAACGGGCCGCCGACCGGGCCGAGGCCTGGGCGCTGGCCGAGTTGTTCGGCCCGTACGGAGTGCCGGTCACCGCGCCCAAGTCGATGACCGGCCGGCTCTCGGCGGGCGGTTCCGCCCTCGATCTGGCGGCCGCCCTGCTCGCCCTGCGCGACCAGGTGATCCCGCCGACGACCGGCACCGCCCGACCCGCCGAGGACTGCCCCGTCGACCTGGTGATCGGCGCGCCGCGCCGGACCGCACTGCGGACCGCGCTGGTACTGGCCCGTGGCCGCGGCGGATTCAACGCGGCCACCGTGGTGCGCGCCGCACGCTGAGAACCGGTCGGGCGGCCCCCCGACCGGACGGTCACCCGACCCGCGTACGACTTGCGCACCGATCCGCGCCCGCACCGCGCACCGATCCGCGCCCGCACCGCGCACCGACCCCCGACCGGGTCGCACATCGACCCACGACCGGGTCGCACATCGACCCACCACCGAGGAGAAAGGCACTTCTGTGGACCGGCTGGAGCTCACCGAACTGACCGTCCTGCTGCGCACCTGCGCGGGCGAGGGCGAGGGCGTCGACCTGGACGGCGACGTCCTCGACACCCTCTTCCTCGACCTGGGCTACGACTCGCTCGCCCTGTTGCAGGTCACCGGCATCATCGAACGCGACTACGAGGTCCTGCTGGACGAGGAGGTGCTGGAGGACGCGGAGACCCCGCGCCAGTACCTCGACCTGGTCAACCGCGCCCTGTCCGCCCGGGCCGCCGCCTGACCCGACCGCCACGAATCCGTCGAGGAGCCGACCATGTCATCGACCCCCGGGCTCACCGAGATCGCCGACGGCGTCCTCGGCTACGTCCAGCCCGACGGCGGCTGGTGCCTGAACAACGCCGGACTGCTCGTCGGCGACGGCACCGGGGGCCCGCTCCTCGTCGACACCGTCGCCACCGAAGCACGGGCCCGGCGGCTGCGCGCGCAGGTGCTGCGGGTGGCGGGCGCCCCGCCGCGCCTGCTGGTCAACACCCACTTCCACGGCGACCACACCTTCGGCAACTTCGTCTTCCCCGAGGCCGTCGTCATCGGCCACGAACGGGCCCGCGCCGACATCGAGGCGGCCGGGCTGCACATGGCCGGACTCTGGCCCGACGTGTGCTGGGGCGACCTGGAGGTCGTGCCCCCGCAGATCACGTACCGCGACCGCATGACCGTGCACATCGGCACGCTGCGGGCCGAACTGATCCACCCGGGGACCGCGCACACCACCGGCGACACCGTCGTGTGGCTGCCGGAGCAGCGGGTGGTGTTCACCGGCGACCTGGTCATGTCGGGCGCCACCCCGTTCTGCCCGATGGGCTCGGTCTCCGGCTCCCTGGAGGCGCTGCGCACCCTGCGCGCCCTCGGCGCCCGCACCGTCGTGCCGGGCCACGGACCGGTGGGCGGACCCGAGCTGTTCGACGACAACGAGGGATACCTGCTGCGCCTCCAGCGGCTCGCCCGGGAAGGGCTGGCCGCCGGACTCACCCCGCTCCAGGTAGCCCGCGAGGCGGGACCCGGACCGTACGCCGGTCTGCTGGACGCCGAGCGGCTGGTGCCCAACCTGCACCGCGCCTACGCGGAGGAGCGCGGCGCGGCGCCCGGCGATCCGCTGGACATCCCCGCGCTGTTCCGCGAGATGTCCGAGCACCACGGCGGGACACCGGCCTGCCACGCCTGACGGACGGCCGGACCGGACCGGCCCCGCCCCTCAGAAGGACTGGTGGTCGGGGGTGACGCGGCGCTCGCGCGTGCGCAGCTCCCCGCCCTCGTACACCAGCACGTCCTCCACCACGCTGCTCGGCGAGATGACCGGTACCGGGTCCCAGGGGCGGCTGACCATCACCAGCGTGTAGTAGTGCGTGACCAGGCTGCCGTCCGGCCCCGGGTCCACGCTCAGCATGTTGTACCAGTGCCGGCGCCGCACCGGCTCGGTGCCGAACCGGCGCACGTGCGCGGCGCGCAGCTCCGCCGCGATGGCCTCGCGGCCCCGGGCCGGCGGGATGCCGGGCGACGGCGCGAACACCCCGTCGGCGGTGAACGTCGCGGCGAACTCCTCCGCCCGCAGGTCGTCGAGGAGCCGGACCTGCCGGGCGTAGAACTGCTGCACCTCCACGTAGAGCGCCGTCCGGTCGGTGCCGAGCCGCGGCTCGGTCGCATACGTCGTCATCCTGTGCCTCCTGGTCCTCCGGTCGCCCGGCCGCTCCGGCCGATGCGCGCGTTCTCCTGCGGGGATCTCGCCGAGCGGTGTCCGTGCCGGACGTGACCGCCCGGCCGGCCCCGGCGCCCCTCAGCCGAGGTCGTCACGGGTCACGACGCGGTGGCGGGTGCGCCACTTGCCGCGCGAGCGGACGAGCACGTCCTCCATGACGCACACCCGGTGCACCGCCGACACGCCTTGGGCGGGCGTCGCGTACACCAGCGCGTAGCAGCGGGTGCGCAGCGTCCCGTCCGGCTGCGGACTCAGGTCGAGCATTCCGATCCAGTGCCGGAACCGCTCCCCGCTGCGCGCCTGCTGGGCCTCGTTGCGCCGTACGTTCGCCGCCAGAGCGGCCCGGCCGCGCACCGGCTCGTCCAGGGTCGGCACGTCGAAGACGGCGTCCTCCGTGAAGGTTCCCGCCCAGCGCTCGGCCTCGTGCGAGTCGAAGAGCTGCATCTGGTGCGCGTAGAACTGCTGGACCCGCGCGTACAGGACGCCGAAGTCCTCCTCGGGGGCATGCACCCCGTCGGGCACCGCGAAGGCGGTGTCGGTGCGGCTGAGCATCTCGGTGGTCATGTGACCCTCCTCCGTTCCATCGGATGCGGACACTCTCTGCGGCGCAGATCGAGCGCTCTTCGAAGATTCCTCAAGCGCCCCGGCCGAACGTGTAAACGCCCGCCGGGTGCCGAACGGCAGCCGCGCACCGACCAGCCGGAGGAGAACGAGCCATGCCGAACCTCGCCTTTCCGGACCTTCCGCTGGACGCCCTGCTGCGCCGGGCGGCCGTGCGCGACCCCGACGGCATCGCCGTACGGACCGCGGACACGGACATCGGGTTCGGCGAGCTGGACGCGCTGACCGACCGCGTCGCCGCCTGGCTGCGGCGGGAGAACGGGAACCGGCGCGGGGTGCGCACCGGCGTCGCCCACGTCCTCGACCCGGTCTTCGCCGCCGCCTACTACGGCACGATCCGCAGCGGCGCCACCGCCGTCCTGGTCAACCCGCTGGTCGGGGCGGAGGGGCTGCGGCACGTCCTGGCCACCGCCGGGGTGGAAGTGGTGTTCGTCCCCGCGGCCACGGCCGAACTGCTCACCAAGCTGCGCGGCGCACTGCCCCTGCTCCGCACGATCGTGGTGACCGACGCCCCGGACGGGGTGACGCCCGGCGACGCGGTCCCGCTGCACCCGGCCCTGGAGACGGCACCGGACACCCCCGGCTGGGGCCTGTCCGACCCGGCGTCGATCGCCTGCGTCCAATTCACCACCGGCACCACCGGCCGCCCCAAGGGCGTCCTGCTCACCCACCGCAACCTGGTCGCCAACGCGAAGCAGACCGCCCTGGCCCACCACCTGGACTGTGCCTCGGTCGCCCTCAACCACCTGCCGCTCTACCACGTCATGCACCTCAACTCGGCGGTGTACGCGGGGGCCTGCCAGGTCCTGTGCCAGGACCCGGACCCGTTCGCCTCGCTCGCCGCGGCCGCCGCGGCCGGTGCCACCCACTACTACGGGCTGCCCGCCCGGCTGCACCGCCTGGCCGACGACGAACGCCTCGCCGCCGCCGGGCCCGCCCCTGCCGGCGGTCGGCTCACGGCCGTGCTCTCCGGCGGCTCCGGGCTGAGGCCCGGGGCGGCGCGCACCCTGCGCGACCGGCTCGGCGTCCCCGTCATCCAGGGCTACGGCATGGCCGAACTCTCCCCGCTCACCCACTGCCAGCGGCCCGACCGCTACCGGCCGGGCGAGGTCGGCGAGCCCGTCCCCGGCACCGAGTGCCGCCTCGTCGACGTGGACTCCCGCACCCCGGTCGAGATCTGGTCCACCGGCGAAGTCCAGGTCCGGGGACCGCAGTTGATGGCCGGATACCTCGACGACAGCCACCCGGCCCGGATCGACGAGGACGGCTGGTTCTCCACCGGTGACGTCGGCTACCTCGACGACGACGGCTCGCTGCGCCTGGTCGACCGGCTCTCCGACATCTTCAAGCACGACAACGAGATCGTCTCGCCGAGCCGCGTCGAGCAGGTCATCGGCGAGGACCCGAGGGTCGCCGACTGCATCGTCGCCGACTGGCCCGACGACGTGCACGGCGGCCTGGTCTGGGCCGGTGTCGTGCTGCGCGACGCCCCGCAACCCGTACCGCACACCGGTCCCCGACCGGACGGGGAGCACCCCGCGGCCCCCGCCGACGTCCTCGACGCGATCACCGCGCGGGCCAACGAGCGGCTCGCGGACTTCGAACGCATCCGTCTGGCCGAGGTGCTGGAAGCGGTACCCCGCACCCCCACCGGAAAACCCGAACGGCGCGCCCTGCGCCAGCAGCTGAAGATCCGGGCCGCCGCCCGGACGACCGCACCGGCTGCCTGAACGACCGCCCCGCCGCCCGGACGACCGCACCGGCCCTTTCCGGGCCGCCTGACCACTTACGGAGAACGCATGAGCACCGACCGACCCGATGTGCTCGTCGCGGGCGCCGGCCCTGTCGGGCTGACCGCCGCCCACGAACTGGCCCGCCGGGGCCTGCGGGTGCGGCTCGTCGACGCCGCCCGCGGCCCCGCCCGCACCAGCCGGGCCGTGGCCACGCATCCGCGCACCCTGGAGACGTACGACCAGATGGGCGTCGTCGAGGACATGCTCGGCCGCGGCCGGAAGAACCGCGCCTTCACCATGTACGCCGAGGGACGCCGACTGGTGCGGCTGGAGGCCGACTACGCCACGATGCCGACCTCCTACCCGTACACCCTCGTCATCGGCCAGACCGAGACGGAGGCGGTGCTGCGCGCCGCCGTCGCCCGGCTGGGCGTCGAGATCGAGTGGGGAGTGCGGCTCACCGGCTTCCGGCAGGACGCGGACACCGTACGGGCCACCCTGGAGAAGGCGGACGGCACCGAGGAGCACATCGAGACGTCCTGGCTGGTGGGATGCGACGGCGGCCACAGCACCGTGCGCAAACTGCTCGGCCTGGAACTGGTCGGCGGAGCCGGTGAGACCTGGATGCTCGCCGACGTACCGGTCGACATGGACCTGCCGCCCGACACCATCTACTGGACCCACACCGGCGGACAGGCACTGATGATGGTGCCCTACGCCCGCGAGGGGTACTGGCGGCTGCTGGACACCACACCCGCCCGGCGGGACACCGACCCGCGCGCCGTGGAGGAGCGGCTGGGCGAGAAGCTGTCGGCCGGGCTCGGCCGCCCGGTCCGGGTCGGCGAGAGCGACTGGACCTCGGTCTTCACCTTCCAGCAGCGCATGGTGGAACGGATGCGCGAGGGCCGCGTCCTCGTCGCCGGGGACGCCGCCCACGTGCACAGCCCCGCCTCCGGGCAGGGCATGAACACCGGCATCCAGGAGGCGTACAACCTCGCCTGGAAGCTGGCCATGGTCCAGCAGGGCCACGCCGGCCGGGAACTCCTCGACACCTACGGCGAGGAACGGATGCCCATCGGCCGGGCCCTGCTCGGCTCCACCCGCACCGCCACCTTCCTCGTCCAGCTGAAGAACACGCTCGCCCCGCTGGCGCTGCCCGTGGTCTTCTCCGTGGTGCGGAAGGTGCCCCCGTTGCGCCGGGCCATCCAGCGCAAGGTGCTCGGCGGCATGTCCGGGCTGCGCATCGACTACGGCGCGTCCTCCCTGACCACCGTCGACACCTTCCGGCACGTCCCCGGCACCGCCGCGCTGTCCAACGCCGCCGTCGCCGCGGGCACCGAGCCGACCCCGGCGCCCGCCCCCGGCGAACGCGTCACCCGGGCCGCGGTCCACGACCCCGACGACCCCGCCTTCACCGCACTGCGCGCCGAACTGCGCGACCCCCGCTGGTCGTTGCTGCTCGCCGCGGGCGGCACCGGGCCCGGCGACGTCCCCGTGGGCGTGGCCATCACGGCCGCCGCCCAGTACTCCGAGTGGCTGTCGGTGCGCACCGTCGGCGGCACCGGACCGGACGGACCCGCCCCGCTCGCCGACCCGGACGGCCGGCTGCGCGCGGCGCTCGGCCTGGCCCCCGGCGGCTGGCTGCTGGCCCGCCCCGACGGCTACACCGCCGCCCGAGCCACCGTACTGACCAGGGACGCCCTGGGCCGGGCGCTCGCCCCGCTGCGCCCCGCCGCGCCGCTCGCCGACGCGGCCAGGACCGAACCGGGACTCGTACTCCCGGCCCCCGCCCCACGGCTGAAGGAGCACTGACCGTGACCGACAACCACCCCGTCGCCCTGATCACCGGGGCCACCAGCGGCATAGGACTGGCGGTGGCCCGCCGGCTCGGCAGGTCCGGGTACCGCGTGTTCCTGTGCGCCCGCACCGAACAGGACGTCAAGCAGACCGTCGAGGACCTCCGGGACGAGGGCCTGGAGGCGGCCGGACAGGCCGCCGACGTCCGCTCCCGGGAGTCCGTGGCCGCGCTGGTGCACGCCGCCGTCGAGACGTACGGTCCCATCGACGTACTGGTCAACAACGCCGGGCGCAGCGGCGGCGGCGTCACCGCCGACATCGCCGACGAGCTCTGGTACGACGTCATCGACACCAACCTCAACAGCGTGTTCCTGATGACGCGCGAGGTGCTGAAGAACGGCGGCCTGACCGGCAACGCCCGCGGGCGGATCATCAACATCGCCTCCACGGCCGGCAAACAGGGCGTGCTGCTCGGAGCCCCGTACAGCGCCTCCAAGCACGGCGTCGTCGGCTTCACCAAGGCACTGGGCCGGGAACTGGCCCCGTCGGGCGTCACGGTCAACGCGGTCTGCCCCGGCTACGTCGAGACACCGATGGCCCAACGGGTGCGCCAGGGGTACGCGGCGGCCTGGGACACCACCGAGGACTACGTGCAGGAGCAGTTCGAGGCGAAGATCCCGCTCGGCCGCTACTCGACCCCGCAGGAGGTCGCCGGACTGGTCGGCTACCTCGTCTCCGAGTCCGCCGCCTCGATCACCGCACAGGCGCTCAACGTCTGCGGCGGACTGGGCAATTTCTGAAAACCATGAGGAAGGTGATCTGTGGTGTCCGGTGAGCGTGTACACCGTACGACGCATTCGGTCGAGGTGGCCGCCCCGGCGGGGGTCGTCTACGGAATGATCTCGAACGCGGTCCAGTGGCCGCTGTTCTTCCCGCCGAACGTGCACGTCGAGCGGCTGGAGTTCGACGGCCGGGACGAACGGCTGCGGATGTGGGCGGTGGCCAACGGGCAGGTGCGGTCGTGGCTCTCGCGACGCGTGCAGGACCCGGAGGCCCGGCGGATCGACTTCCGCCAGCAGCACCCGCAGGCCCCGGTCGAGACGATGAACGGGTCCTGGACCGTGCAGGAGCGGCCCGGCGGGACGAGCCTGCTGACCCTGCTGCACGACTTCACGGTCATCGACGACCGGCCCGAGGACGTGTCCTGGACGGAGCGGGCGGTCGACACCAACTCGACCGCCGAACTGACGCAGTTGAAGCGGCTCGCGGAGCGCTGGACCCGGCTCGACGAACTCGTGCTGTCCTTCGAGGACGCGGTCCGGGTCAAGGGCCCGGCCGAGCTGGTCTACGACTTCCTGTACCGGGTCGGCGACTGGCCCGAACTGGTGCCGCACGTCGCCCGCCTCGACCTGACCGAGGACGCCCCCGGCGTCCAGGTCATGGCGATGGACACCCGCACCGCGGACGGCGCGACCCACACCACGGAGTCGGTGCGGATCTGCTTCCCGCACGCCGGCCGCATCGTCTACAAGCAGACCCGCACCCCCGCGCTGATGGAGGCGCACACCGGCGAATGGTCGGTGCTGCCCGACGAGTCCGGCGTGACCGTCATCTCGCAGCACAACGTGGTGCTGCGCGAGGAGGCCGTCGAACGCGTACTGGGCGAGGGCGCCGACCTCGCACGGGCCCGCCGCTACGTCCGCGAGGCCCTCGGCCGCAACTCCACGGCCACCCTGAACCTGGCCAAGCGCCACGCGGAGTCCGCGATCCGCGTGTTGTGACCCGCGCCCCTCCGGGCGCCGAAACCTCCAACACCTTCGTACCGAAAAACACCTGAATGCCCGGCACGGTGGAGCGTCCACCGCTGCTCCGGCCCCGCTCTAGCCGTCGCCGTGAAAGTTGCTCCGACGGACTTCCTCGGAGGGGAACGGGGCGGCAGCAGTGGGCGCTCGACCCTTTTCCGGCCGGCCGCAAACCTCTAGGAGAGGCATGAGCTCCAACACCATCACAGCCGGGGACACACACGACCGGACGGCAACGCCGTCCGACGGGCCGGTGCTGTGGCACCTCGCCCTGGTCGCCGGTGCCGACGGCACCTCCCTCGACGCCGGACTCGCCGGGCTCAAGGCCCGTCTCGCCGAGTCCCCCGCCCGTGAGGACGTGCCCGTGCGCATCCGCACCCTCGGCAGCGCCGGGGAAGGCCACCGCGGTGCGGTCCTGGCCGGCGACGGAGCCGCCACGGAGCTGGGCGCGGGCGTGCCCGCGGGGGCCGCGGCCTCCGTCGCCTTCATGTTCCCCGGGCTCGGCGACCACTACCTGGACATGGGCCGCGACCTGTACCGCGACTTCCCGGTGTTCCGGTCCGCCGTCGACGACTGCGCCGACGCGCTCGCCCCCGAACTGGGCCTGGACATCCGCGAGGTCGTCTTCCCCGACCCGACGCCCGAGGAGCGCACCGCCCCGGCCGTCGACCTGCGCCGCATGCTCGGCCGCGGCACGACCCCGCAGAGCGAGAACGAGCGCCGGCTCAACGCCACCCGCCTCGCCCAGCCGGCCCTCTTCGTCATCGAGTACGCCCTGGCCAGGCTCTGGGAGTCCTGGGGCGCCCGGCCCTCGATCATGATCGGCTACAGCCTCGGCGAGTACGTCGCGGCCACCCTCGCCGGGGTGCTGTCCCTGCCGGACGCGCTGACCCTGGTGGCCCGCCGCGCCGCGCTCATCGACGCGCTGCCGCAGGGCGCCATGCTCGCCGTGATGCTCCCCGAGGAGCGGGTCCGCCCGCTGCTCGGCACCGGCCTCTCGCTCTCCGCCGTCAACGGCCCCGAGTTCTGCGTGGTGGCCGGACCGGTCGCCGACGTCGAGGCGCTGGAGCAGGACCTCGGCCGGCAGGGCGTCGTCCACCGCCGGGTGCAGTCCACGCACGCCTTCCACTCCTCGATGATGGAGCCCATCGCCGAGCAGGTGACCGAACTGGCGCGGACCTTCACCCTGACCCCGCCCCGCATCCCGTACATCTCCAACGTCACCGGCCGCCCCATCACCGACGCGGAGGCCACCGACCCCGGCTACTGGGCGCGCCACCTGGTCAGCCCGGTCCGCTTCGCCGACGGGCTGACCGCCCTCGCCGCCGCCGACCTGCTCCTGGAGACCGGCCCCGGCCAGACCCTCAGCAGCATGGCCACCGTGGTCCGCGGCAGCACCGCCGGCACCGTCGTCGCCTCCATGCGCCACCCCCTGGAGAGCCGCTCCGACTCGGCCGTGGCCCTCAAGGCACTGGGCCGGCTCTGGCTCGCGGGCGCCGACATCGACTGGACCGGCTTCCCCGCCTCCGAGCTGGACATCGTGGCCGACGGCGCCGCGACGGCCGCCCTGGCCGACGACGAACACACCGCCACCCCCACCGAGCAGGAACTGCACGGCCTGTGGGCCAGGCTGCTGAAGACCGACCAACTGCCGCGCGACATCAGCTTCTTCGAGATCGGCGGCAACTCGCTGCTCGCCACCCGGCTGATCCTGCGCATCAAGCGGGCCTTCGGCACCGACCTCTCGCTGCGCCAGGTCTACGAGTGGGCCACCCTGACCCGGATGGCCGCCGCGATCGACACCCTGCGGGCCGGCGGCGAACTGACCGCGACCCGGGAGGGCTCCTCGCACACGGGCAACTCCCGGGCCCGCTTCACCCTGCCGAACGGCCTGACGGTGTCCCACCAGAACGAGGCGGAGACCCGCCACTTCTACGAGGACATCTTCGACCACCGCACGTACGCCAAGAACGGCATCTCCATCCCGGACGGCGCCACCGTCGTCGACGTCGGCGGCAACATCGGCCTGTTCACCCTCTTCGCGCACTACGAGGCGAAGGACGTACGGGTCTTCACCTTCGAGCCCGCGCCCCCGATGTTCGAACTGCTCAGTCAGAACGTCGCCGAGCACGGCGTCGACGCCGAACTCTTCAACATCGGGATCTCCGACGCCGAGGCGCAGGCGAACTTCACCTTCTACCCGCGCAGCTCCGGCATGTCCTCGTTCCACCCGGACGAGGAGGAGGAGAAGCACAACCTGCGCACGATCATCGCCAACCAGCAGAAGACCGAGGCCGACGCCGAGGTCGCCGAGCTGGTCTCCGGCGACGAACTGCTCGACGTCCGCTTCGAGGCGATCGAGTTCACCGCCACACTGCGCCCGCTCAGCGCCGTCATCCGCGAGCAGGGCATCGAGCGCATCGACCTGATCAAGATCGACGTGCAGAAGAGCGAACGGCAGGTCATCGACGGCATCGCCGACGAGGACTGGCCGAAGATCCAGCAGATGGTGCTGGAGGCGCACGACGCGGACGGCGAGGTCGGCCGCCTGGTCGAGCTGCTGGAGAACCGCGGCTTCACGGTCAGGGCCGAGCAGGACGAACTGTACGTCGGCACGGACATCCACAACATCTACGCCGTACGCGGCGCACGCTAACGGAGTCGTAGGACATGGAATTCACGACAGCAGGAGTCGTCGGCGCGGGCGTCATGGGCGTCGGTGTCGCGCAGAACCTCGCCCAGACCGGCCACCGGGTGGTGCTCGTCGACGTCTCGGAGGAGGTCCTCGACAACGCGCGCCGCGAACTGCGCAACAGCCTGCGCGCCTACGCCCTGTTCAACAAGGGCTCGGGCGTCGACCCGGCGGCGGTCTTCGAGAAGATCGATTTCACCACAGACTACGAACTGCTGGCCAAGGCCGACTTCGTCGTCGAGAACGTCACCGAGGACTGGGGCATCAAGCAGCAGGTGTACGAGCGGATCGACCGCATCGTCCGCCCCGACGTGGTCTTCGCCGTCAACACCTCGGCGATCTCCATCACCCGGGTCGGCTCGGTGACCACCCGCCCCGAACGCGTCATCGGCATGCACTTCATGAACCCGGTGCCGATGAAGCCGATGGTCGAGGTGATCCGCGGCCACCACACCACGCCGGAGACCATCGACACCGCCCGCCGCTTCCTGGCCGGCATGGGCAAGGAGTGCATCGTCGTCGAGGACGTCCCCGGCTTCGTCTCCAACCGGGTCCTCATGCTCACCATCAACGAGGCGGCCTTCCTGGTCCAGGACGGCGTGGCCCCCGCGGCCGACGTCGACCGGATCTTCCAGACCTGCTTCGACCACAGGATGGGCCCGCTGGAGACCGCCGACCTGATCGGCCTCGACACCATCCTCAAGTCCGTCGAGGTGCTCTACGAGAGCTTCAACGACAGCAAGTACCGGCCCGCCCCGCTGCTCAAGAAGATGGTCGCCGCCGGCCTGCTGGGGCGGAAGAGCGGCGAGGGATTCCACAAGTACCACTGAGAGCCCGCCGGACCACCCACCCCACGACAACAGGACGGATGAAGAGATGAGCACGGACAACAGGACCCGGATCGCGGAGTACCTCTCCCGGTTCTTCCCGGTCCAGGACCTGAAGGACGACGACGACATCTTCGAACTCGGCTTCGTCAGCTCGATGTTCGCGATGCAGCTGGTCTCCTTCGTCGAGCACGAGTTCGGCATCACCGTCGAGAACGAGGACCTGGAGCTGGAGTACTTCCGCTCCATCGGTGCGCTCGACGCGTTCGTCACCCGCAAGCTGTCCGTCCCGGTCCCGCAGTAGGACGGGAGCGGACACGACGATGACCGGAGCGCTCACCGACCGGCAGGCGCAGGCCCAGAAGGAATTCCGGGCCTTCGCCGACCGGCACATCGCCCCGCACGCGGACGCATACCACCGGACCCAGCGCACCCCGCCCGAGGCCGTCCGGCTCCTCGCCGACGAGGGCCTGCTCGGGCTCCCCGTCGCCGAGGAGTACGGCGGCGGCGGCTGCGACGCGGTCACCCTCGGCCTGCTCGCCGGTGAACTCGGCCGGGCCTGCTCCTCGCTCCGCAGCCTGCTCACCGTCCACACGATGGTGGCGCACGCGATCGCCCGCTGGGGCAGCCGCTCCCAGAAGGAGACCTGGCTGCCCCGGCTGGCCCGCGGCGAACGCATCGGCGCGCTCGCCGTGTCCGAACCGGGCGCGGGCAGCGACGCCTCGGGAGTCACCACCCGGCTCGTCCGCGACGGCGACGACTGGGTGGTCGACGGCCACAAGAAATGGATCACGTACGGCGAGACCGCCGACCTGTTCCTGGTCGTCGGCCGCTCCCCGGAGGGCCCCACGGCCCTGCTCGTCGAACGGGACACCCCCGGACTGCGGACCGAGCTGATCGAGGACATGATCGGCATCCGGGCCTCGATGACGTCCCACGTACGCTTCGCGAACTGCCGCGTACCGGCGGACAACGTCCTGGCCAGGCCCGGACTCGGGGTCTCCCACGTGGTCGGCGCCGCCCTCGACCTCGGCCGCTACACCGTCGGCTGGGGCTGCGTCGGCATCCTCGACGCCTGCCTGGAGGCGAGCGTCGACTACGCCGCGACCCGCGAGCAGTTCGGCTCCCTCATCAAGGAGCACCAGCTCGTCAGAAGCATGATCAGCAACATGTACACGGACGCGCACGCCGCCCGGCTGCTGTGTCTGGAGGCCGGCCGGCTGCGCGACGAACGCCACCCCGGCGCCCTGGCCGCGACCTCCACGGCCAAGTACTTCGCCGCCACCGCCGCCGGCCGCGCCGCCGGGGACGCCGTCCAGATCCACGGCGCCAACGGCTGCAGCTCCGAATACCCCGTCCAGCGCCTCCTCGGCGACTCCAGGGTCATGGAGATCATCGAGGGCAGCGCACAGCTCCACCAGGTGGGGCTCGCCGAGTACGCGTTCCAGGAACGCGGACCGAGGAGTGACCGATGACGACGACCACCGTGACGACCGTCAAGTGCGTGGTGTGGGACCTCGACAACACGGTGTGGGACGGGGTGCTGCTGGAGGACGGCGACGTCACCCTGCGCCCCGCCGTCGTGGAGGTGCTCCGCACCCTCGACGAACGCGGCATCCTCCACTCGATCGCCAGCCGCAACGACCACGACGCGGCCATGGCGAAACTGGCGGAGTTCGGCATCGCCGAGTACTTCCTCCACCCGCAGATCCACTGGGGCAACAAGTCGGACTCCGTCAAGGCGGTCGCCGAGGCCATCAACATCGGCATCGACACCCTGGCCTTCGTCGACGACCAGCCCTTCGAACGCGACGAGGTCGGCTTCGCCCACCCGCAGGTGCTGTGCATCGACGCCCTCGACGCCCCCGGCATCCCCGAACTGCCCGCGATGCAGCCCCGGTTCGTCACCGCCGACTCCCGCGAGCGCCGCCACCTCTACCGGGCCGACATCCGGCGCAAGGACGCCGAGCAGGCCCACCGGGGCACCGACGAGGACTTCCTCGCCTCGCTCGGCATGCGCTTCACCATCGCGCCCGCCCAGGAACGCGACCTCCAGCGCGCCGAGGAACTGACCGTACGCACCAACCAGCTCAACGCCACCGGCTACACCTACTCCTACGAGGAGCTGGACGCCTTCCGCCGCTCGCCCGACCACGACCTCCTGGTGGCCGGACTGGAGGACACCTACGGCACCTACGGCAAGATCGGCCTCGCCCTCGTCGAACGCGGCGAGGACGCCTGGACCGTGAAGCTGCTGCTGATGTCCTGCCGCGTCATGTCCCGCGGCGTCGGCTCCGTCCTGCTCAACCACCTGATCCGCAGCGCCCACGACGCCGGCGTCGGACTGCGCGCCGAGTTCGTGCCCACCAGCCGCAACCGGACCATGTTCGTCACCTACAAGTTCTCCGGCTTCCGCGAGATCGGCCGGAACGGCGACGTGTCCGTCCTCGAACACGACGGCACCCACATCCAGGGCTTCCCGCCGTACATGGACGTCACGGTCGAGCACTGATCACGGACCCACCCACCCGACACACCGCCACCGCACTGCTGGAGAGGGACGGAAAGCAGAGATGAACGCTCAAGCCAACGAGGAGCGACTGCGGCGGGCCATGGCCGCCGTCCTGCAACTCCAACAACGCAACGCGGAACTCGAGAACCAACGCCACGAGCCGGTGGCCATCGTGGCCATGGCCTGCCGGCTGCCGGGCGGGATCACCACCCCGCAGGACTACTGGGACCTCCTCGCCGGGGAACAGGACGCGATCGGCCCCCTGCCCGCGCGCTGGGAAGCCTTCGACCTGTACGACCCCGACCCCGGTGCCATGGGCAAGAGTTACGCGCGCGAGGGCGGATTCCTCGACGGCATCGAGCAGTTCGACGCGGGATTCTTCGGCATATCGCCGCGTGAGGCGCAGTCGATGGAACCACAGCAGCGGGTGGTCCTGGAGGCGGCCTGGGAGGCGCTGGAGCGGGCCGGGCTGCGGGGCGACCAGTTCAAGGGGAGCCGCACCGGTGTCTACGTGGGCGCGATGCGCCCCGACTACGAGACGATCCGCACCGATCTGGAACTGCTCGACGGCTACCAGGGCACCGGGGTGTCGGGCAGCGTCATCTCCGGCCGCGTCTCGTACGCCCTGGGCCTGCAGGGCCCCGCCGTGACGGTGGACACCGCGTGCTCCTCGTCGCTGGTCGCGATCCACCTCGCCGTCACGGCACTGCGCAACGACGAGTGCGACATGGCCCTCGCCGGCGGTGTGACGGTCATGAGCTCCCCCGGGATGTTCGTGGAGTCCAGCCGGCTCGGAGCGATGTCCCCCGACGGGCGGTGCAAGAGCTTCTCGGCCGACGCCGACGGCGGCGGCTGGTCCGAGGGCGCCGGCATCCTGGTCCTGAAGCGGCTCTCGGCCGCACAGCGGGACGGCGACCGGGTGCTGGCGGTGATCCGCGGCAGCGCGGTGAACCAGGACGGCCGCAGCCAGGGACTCACCGCCCCCAACGGCCCGGCACAGCAGCGGGTCATCCAGGACGCGCTCACCGCCGCCCGGCTCACCCCCTCCGACATCGACGCGATCGAGGCACACGGAACGGGCACCCCCCTGGGCGACCCGATCGAGGCGGGCGCGCTCGCGGAGGTGTTCGGGCCGGGGCGCACCGCAGGAACCCCGGTGTACCTCGGGTCGTCCAAGTCCAACATCGGGCACAGCCAGGCCGCCGCCGGTGTCGCCGGTGTCATGAAGATGGTGCTCGCGCTCCAGAACGACACCCTGCCCAGAACCCTGCACGCCGAGCAGCCGAGCCCGCACATCGCCTGGGAGGGCAGCGGCCTCGAACTCCTCCGGGAGGCACGCCCCTGGCGCCGCGGCGAACGCACCCGCCGCGCCGGCGTGTCGGCCTTCGGCATCAGCGGCACCAACGCGCACGTGGTGCTGGAGGAGGCCCCGCCGGCCGAGGACACGGTCCCCGAGCCGAGGCACGAGCCCCGGGCCGACCTGCCGGCCGTACTGCCCCTGGTGCTGTCGGGCCACGACGAGCAGGCGCTGGGCGCACAGGCCGAACGCTGGGCCGCGTGGCTGACGGAACACCGCGACGTGCCGTTCGCCGACGTGGTGCGCACGGCGGCCCGGCAGCGCTCGCACCTGGAGACCCGGGCCTCCCTGCTCGTCCCCGGCCACGAGGCCGCCGCCGAGGCGCTGCGGGCGCTCGCACAGGGCCTCCCGGGCGCCGACACGGTCGTCGGTACGGCACGGGAGCGCGGCCGGGCCGTGTTCGTCTTCCCCGGCCAGGGCAGCCAGTGGGCCGGCATGGGCCGGGCGCTGCTCGCCGAGTCCGAGGTGTTCCGGCAGGCGGTGGAGAACTGCGACGCCGCGCTGCGGCCGTGGACCGGCTGGTCGGTGCTGGACCTGCTGCGCGGGGAGACGGACGAGGACCTGCCGTCCCTGGAGCGGATCGACGTACTGCAGCCGGCCCTCTTCGCGGTCATGATCGGCCTGGCGGAGCTCTGGACGTCGCTGGGGGTGAAGCCTGCCGCCGTGGTGGGCTCCAGCCAGGGCGAGGTCCCGGCCGCGGTGATCGCCGGCGCGCTGTCCCTGACGGACGGCGCACGTCTCACGGCGCTGCGCTCCCAGGGCCAGCTGCGCGAATGCAGCGGCCGGGGCGCCATGGCACTGGTCGAGATGCCGGTCGCCGACGTCGAGGAACTGATCGCCCCGTACGGCGGAACGCTCTCGGTGGCCGTGGTCAACACCCCCGCCTCGACGGTCGTCTCCGGTGACGTGGCCGCGGTCGAGTCGCTCCTGGAGGAGCTGGCGGGCCGCGACGTGTTCAGCCGCCGCATCCAGTCCGACACGGCGGGGCACAGCGCCCACGTGGACCCGGTGCTGCCCTGGCTGGCCGAGCAGCTCCGGGACCTCGAAGCACGCCCCTCCGCCGTGCCCTTCTACTCCACGGTCACGGGCGGCCTGCTCGACGGGGCGGAACTCGACGCCGCCTACTGGTGCCGCAACGTCCGCGACACCGTCCGCATGGACCTGGCACTGCGCGAACTGGTGGACGGCGGCCACGACGTCTTCATCGAGATCAGTCCGCACCCGGTCCTCGGCATGGCACTGACCAGCGCGACCGCGGAAACGCACGGCGCGGTCGTCGGCAGCCTCGGCCGCGACCGCGGCGGAATGTCCCAACTCCTTCGTTCCCTCGGGGCGTTGCACGTCCAGGGATACCCGGTCGACTGGAGTCGCGCGCTGGGCGGCGGGCCGGCCGCTCCCGCGGCGGACCTGCCGACGTACGCGTTCCAGCGCCAGTACCACTGGGTCGACCTGCCGCCGGCGGCGTCCGGGCCGCGTCCGGCCGCCGGGGCCCCGGTCCGCACCACGGCCGGGGACGGCGCCCGGACCCGCAAACCCGCCGGGCTGCGCGGACGACTCGCCGGACTCGCCGACCACGAACGGCTCGACGTCCTGATCGACGTCATCCGGCACGAGGCCGCGACGGTGCTCGGCGCCCCCGAACCCGTACCCGCGGACAAGCGCCTCCAGGAACTCGGCCTGGACTCGATCATGGGCCTCCAGCTGCGCAACCGCCTGTGCGACCTGACGGGCAGCACGCTCGCGACGAACCTCGCCTTCACCCACCCCACGGCCCAGGACCTCGCCGCCCACCTGCTGTCGGAGGTCCTCGCCGGGGCCGACGACGAATCGGCCGTACTGCCCCTGGAGCGGGCCGCGGCCCGCGACGTCCACCCGGCCACCGAGGGACAGCGCCGGCTGTGGTTCCTGGAACGGATGAACCCCGGATCGGCCCAGTACAAGGTGGCGATGCGGATCCGCACCGCCAGGCCGCTCGACCACGACGTCCTGACCCGTTCGCTCGAATGGGTCGTCGCCCGGCACGAGGCGCTGCGGACCGGTCTGGAGATGAGGGACGACGAACTCGTCCAGGTCGTGCACCCGGAGGTGCAGGCCCCCGTCCTCTTCGAGGACCTGCGCGAATCCGGCGCCGACGCGCTGGAGGAGCACATTCGCCACGAGGAGCAGGAGCCGTTCGACCTCGGCGGCACCTCGCTGTTCCGCTGCCGCGTCCTGGACCTGGCGGCGGACGACCAGGTGGTGTGCTTCAGCCTGCACCACGCCGTCACCGACGGCTGGTCGCTCTCGCTCTTCCTGATGGAGCTCTTCCACGCCCACCAGGAGTTCCTGGCGGGGCGCCGGCCCGACCCGGAGCAGGCCGAGTTCCACCTCGGTGACTACGCGGCCTGGGAGCGACGCAGCATCGCGGAGGGCCGCTTCGAGGAGGCGCTGCACTTCTTCGGCACCGAGCTGGAGGGCGTGGAGCGGCTGGAGTTCCCGCCCGGCCCGGACAGCGTCCCCGAGGGCGCCGAGGGCGGCGACACCCTCTACTTCACCGTCCCGGCCGGTCTGCGGACCGAGCTGGAGGCGCTCGCCGCCCGCACCTCGGTCACCCCGTACACCGTGCTGGTCAGCGCCTTCGCCACCCTGCTCGCACGCTCCACCGACCAGTACGACTTCGCCGTCGGCACCGTCTGGTCGAACCGCCAGCTCCCGGGCATGAGCGGCACCTTCGGCTTCCTCGCCAACACCCTGCCGCTGCGCTGCGACCTGTCGGGGGACCCCCGGTTCGAAGAACTGCTGGCCTCGATGTCCCCCCGCGTCAGGGGCGTGTTCGAGCACCAGAACGTGCCCCTGACCGAGGTCGTCCGCGCGGTCGGCGGCGCCCGCACCGGCGACGAGAACCCGCTCTTCCGTGCCGTCTTCAACTACGGCGGCGCCGCCATGCCCACCGTGGGCGAGGGCGACGCCGTGTGGCACCTGCCCCCGACCGGCAGTCTCGCGGGCAACGTCCGGGGCGCCTCCAAGTTCGAGCTCGGCATCACGCTCATCCCCTGCGGGGACGAGCTGCGGGGCGAGTTCGAGTACCAGGGGCACGTGATCGACCGCCCGGCCGCACAGCGCATGGTGGACAACTTCACCACCCTCCTCGAATCGATCGTCCGGGAGCCGGACCGCCCGCTCAGCCGGCTGCGGCTCCTCGCGGACGAGGAACTGCACTGGCTGGTCGAGCGCGGTGGCCGCGTCACCCCGCACGCCCCCGGCACGGTGTCCGCCCTGCAACTGGTCTGGGACCAGATCCGCCGGACCCCGGACGCCGTGGCACTGATCTCGGACGGGCAGGAGCTGACCTACCGCGAGATGGCCTGGCACGCCTCCGCCCTGGCGGACAAGCTGCGCGCCGCCGGCGTCGGCCCCGAGACCCCCGTCGGGGTCCACCTGCCCAGGTCCTCCCAGCTCGTCGTCTCGGCCCTCGCCATCTGGCTGGCCGGTGGCGCCTATCTGCCGGTGGACCCCGGCTACCCGCAGGCACGGGTCGCGTACGTCATCGAGGACAGCGGCATCGAGGTGGTCATCACCCGGACCGGCACCGAGGCGGACCTGGCCGGTACCGGGGCCCGGCTGCTGCACGCCGACGACCTCCACGACGCGCCCGTCCCGGACGGCGACGCGCTCCCGGAGATCACCCCTCCCGCACTCCACGACCTGGCCTACGTCATCTACACCTCGGGCTCCACCGGCAGGCCCAAGGGCGTGCAGATCGAGCACGGCCAGTTCGTCAACTTCTGCCACGCGGTCGACGAACGGATCGGAGGCGGCAGCGGTGACACCTGGCTCGCCGTCACCAGCCCCTCCTTCGACATCGCCACCGTGGAACTGCTCTGGACCCTGACCCGCGGCTACCGCGTGGTGATCGCCCAGGGCAGCGTGGGCGAGTGGCCCTCCTACCGCACGTACGCGCCGACCCACCTCCAGTGCACCCCCTCGCTGGCCCGGATGCTCCTCGCGGACTCCGCCGGCCGGGCCCTGCTCCGGGGCCTCGACCGGATGATCGTCGGTGGCGAGGCGCTGGACCGCGGACTCGCGGCCAGGCTCATGAACACCTGCCGGGGCGGACTCACGAACATCTACGGTCCGTCCGAGACGACCGTGTGGTCCACCACCTGGCACGCCGAGCCCGGCGAGGTGTCCCTGGGCGACGCCGTGCGCAACACCAGCCTCTACATCCTCGACCGGCACGGGGCCCGGGTGCCCCGCGGCAGCCGCGGCGAGCTCTTCATCGGCGGCCTCGGCGTCACCCGCGGATACCTGAACCGCCCGGAGCTCACGGCGGAGCGATTCGTGGACGACCCGTTCGCCGAGGCGGACGGCGCCCGGATGTACGGCACGGGGGACGTCGTCCGCTACCGCGAGGACGGCAGCCTGGAGTACTGCGGCCGGGGCGACGCCCAGATCAAGCTGTACGGCCACCGGATCGAGCTCGGCGAGATCGAGGCGGTCGCCGGGGAGCACCCCGCCGTCGCCGAATGTGCGGCCGTGGTGCGCAGGGACGAGGGCAGCGACCCCAGGCTCTGCCTGTACTGGGTCCGCGGCGACGGTGCCGGGGGCGTGGACGACGACGAACTGCTCCGCTACTTCCTGGCCAAACTGCCGTCCTACATGGTGCCCTCGCAGCTCGTCGGCATGGACGAACTGCCGCACACGCCCAACAAGAAGGTGGACCGCAAGGCCATCCTGGCGCTGCCGGCGCCCGGCCCCGCGGCCGCCCCGACCCCTCGGGACGGCGACGACTCCCTGGAGAGCCTCGTCTCCCGGGCCTGGGCGGAGGTGCTCAACCTCACCCGGGTGGACCGCGACCGCGGCTTCTTCGAACTGGGTGCCAGTTCGATGACCGCGCTCCGGGCGCACCGGACGATCTGCGAGGGACTGGGCCGGGAGTTCCCCCTCTCCGCGCTCTTCCGCTACCCCACCGTCCGGCAGCTGGCCGCCTTCCTGGGCGGCACGTCGCAGGCCACCGCCCCCGGCCGGGCCGCGGCGCGCCGGGGTCCGGCCGCCGACGAGGCGGTCGCGATCGTCGGATTCGCCTGCCGGCTCCCGGGCGCCCCGGACGCCGACACGTTCTGGAGCAACCTGAAGAACGGCACGGAGTCGATCCGGCGGTTCACCCCCGAGGAGCTCAGGGCGGCCGGAATCGACGACGAAACCCTGTCCGACCCCGACTACGTACCGGCCAAGGGCTTCGTCGAGGGCGCCGCCCTCTTCGACGCGGAGTTCTTCGACTGCTCGCCCGCCGAGGCCGAGACGATGGACCCGCAGCACCGGCTCTTCCTGGAATGCGCCTGGCAGGCCCTGGAACACGCGGGCCAGGTCCCGCAGCAGTTCGACGGCGCCATCGGTGTCTTCGCGGGCGCCGGGCAGGGCGGGTACCGCAGCAGTGACGACGCCACCGAGATGTCGGACTTCTACCGCACGATGGTCGGCACGAAGAACGACTTCCTGGCCACCAGGGTCGCCCACAAGCTGAACCTGCGGGGCCCCGCGCTGACCGTCCAGACGGCCTGCTCGACCAGTCTCGTGGCCACCCACCTGGCCCGTGAGAGCCTGCTGCGCGGCGAGTCCGACATCGCCCTGGCGGGCGGCGCCTCGCTCAGTTACCCGCTGGAGCAGGGCTACTTCCACCAGGAAGGGCTGGTGTTCTCGCCGGACGGCAAGTGCCGGGCGTTCGACGCCGACGGGGCGGGCACGGTTCTCGGCAACGGCGTCGGAATCGTCGTGCTGCGCCGCCTCTCCGACGCGCTGGCCGCCGGGGACACGGTCTACGCGGTCATCCGCGGCAGCGCGATCAACAACGACGGGTCCAACAAGGTCGGCTTCACCGCACCCAGCGTCGACGGCCAGGCGCGCGTCATCGCGGCCGCCCAGGCCGACGCGGGCGTGACCGCGGACACCATCGGCTACATCGAGGCGCACGGCACGGGGACCACGCTCGGAGACCCGATCGAGGTCCAGGCCCTGCAACAGGTGTTCGCGACGGCCGGCCGCACCGAGCCGTGCGCGCTGGGCTCGGTGAAGACCAACATCGGGCACACGGATGTGGCAGCGGGAGTGGCCGGCCTGATCAAGGCGGCGCTGTCCCTCCACCACCGGCAGCTGGTGCCGAGCCTGAACTTCGAGAAGCCGAACCCCGAGATGGAACTCGACCCCGAACTCCTCTATGTAAATACGGAGTTGAGGCACTGGGAGCAGACGCAGGGCCCGCGCCGCGCGGGAGTCAGCGCCTTCGGTCTCGGCGGTACGAACGCCCACGTGATCCTCGAAGAGGTCCCGGTGACGGAGGCCGCGGAATCGTTCCCGCCCGAGGACGCACGGCCGGTGCCGGTGGTGGTGTCGGGTCGTGACGAGGCGGCGCTGCGGGAGCAGGCCGGGCGCTGGGCGTCCTGGCTCTCCGGTGGTGAGGACGTCCGCCTGGCGGATGTGGCGGTGACGGCGGCCCGTCATCGTTCGCACTTCGAGTCGCGGGCCAGTGTGGTGGCGTCGGATGCTGCCGGGCTGGTGGAGGCGCTGGAGGCGCTGGCCGAGGGCCGGTCGCACGACGCGGTGGTCACCGGCAGTGCCGAGCGTCGCGGGAAGGTCGTCTTCGTCTACCCCGGCCAGGGCTCGCAGTGGGTCGGCATGGGGCGCGAACTCCTGGAATCCAGTGAGGTGTTCGCGCAGACGGTGGATGCGTGCGACGCCGCGTTGCGGCCGTTCACGGGCTGGTCGGTGCGGGAAGTCCTGGCGGCGGCGGAGGACGACAACCTGCTGCTCGACCGGACCGAGGTGGTCCAGCCCGCCCTGTTCACGATGGGGGTGGCCCTCTCCGCGCTGTGGCGTTCGCTGGGTGTGGAGCCGGCGGCCGTGGTCGGTCACTCGCAGGGCGAGGTGGTGGCCGCGGTGGTGAGCGGTGCCCTCACCCTGGAGCAGGGCGCGCAGGTCGTCGCCCAGCGCTCGCAGGCCGCCCTGGCCTGCGTCGGACAGGGCGGCATGGCACTGATCGAACGCCCGGTCGCGACGGTCGAGGAGTTCCTCGCCCCGTACGGCGACGCCCTCTCCGTCGCCGCGGTCAACAGCGCCGGTTCCACCGTGATCTCGGGCCGGGCGGACGCGATCGAGCAGATCGTCGCCGAACTCCAGGACAAGGACGTCTACGCCCGCAGGATCAAGGCCGACTATGCCTCCCACAGCGCCCAGATGGACCCCATCCTGCCCGGCCTCGCAACCGGCTTCGAGGGCCTGGCCCCGCAACGCGCACGGATCGCGTTCTACTCCACCGTGACGGGCGGGGTGTCCGACGGCACGGATCTGGACGGCACGTACTGGTGCCGCAATCTGCGCGAGCCCGTCCGTTTCGACCGGGCCATGGACCGGCTCCTGGACGACGGCCACACCGTGTTCGTGGAGATCTCCGCGCACCCGGTGCTGTCGATACCGCTGACCGACGGCAGCGCGGAGCGCGGCGGCATCGTCGTCGGCTCCCTCGCCCGCGATCACGGGAGCACGGCTCAACTCATGAACAACCTGGGCCTGTTGCACGTCCAGGGTTACGACGTCGACTGGGACCGGGCCCTCGGGCTCGAAGCAGGCCGGGGCTCCTTGCTGAACCTGCCCACGTACGCCTTCCAGCGCGAGCACTACTGGAAGGAGGCGCGGCAGTCGCCGCGGACCTTCGGCGCCGGGGCGGGCGAGGCGCTCCGCAGGGCCGTCGGCACCGGCAGCACGGCCGAGGTCATGGAGGTCCTGGGCGCCCCCGAGAACCTCGCGGACAGCGTCGCGGACGTCCTTCCGCTCCTGGCGGACTGGTTCAGGAAGCAGACGGAGAAGGCCGAAGCGGAAGGACGGGACGCGACCGCGTCCAGGGGCCGCCGGACCGGTCTGCGCGAGCGACTGGCCACGATGACCGGGCACGACCGGCAGTCGGCGGTGCTCGAACTGGTCGTCCGGGAGGCGGCCTCGGCCGTGGGGGTGCCGGGCGACGACATCGTCACCGACCAGCCCCTGTTCCAGCTCGGTGTGGATTCACTGGTCGCGGTCGGTCTGCGCAGCCGTATCGCCCGTGCGACCGGCCTGACCGTCCCCGTACAGGTCATCCTGGGGGAGAGGGGCTGCCTGGGCATCGCCGAGCACCTGGCCGAAGGGCTGGCCGGGGCCCGGGACGCGGCGGGCGGAAGCGGACCGGGACGATGGCTGCGGACCCTGAAGCCCGCGGCCGAGCCGACCGCCCGGATCGTCTGTGTCGCCGGCGGCGGCGGGACGACCGCCGGTCACGTGCCCCTGATCCGGCACCTCCCGGACGGCATCGAACTGCTCGGCGTGCAGATGCCGGGCCGGGAGAGCCGGGCGGCCGAGGCCCCCGCGACCTGCATGAAGGACGTGGTGGCGGCGATCACCGCCGAGCTGACGGACCGTGCCCCCGTGCCGACCGTCGTCTACGGCCACAGTCAGGGGTCGTGGATGGCCTGGGAACTGGCGCACGCGCTCTCGGCCCTGCCGGAGCCGCCCCCTCTCACGTTCGTGCCGGCGTGCGCGCTGCCGCCCTTCGTGGAGATGCCACCGGCCATGCAGCGGATGGAGGAGCTGGCCAAGAACCTCGACCGGGCCACCACCGACGAACTGGCCGTCGCCTTCAAGGGCATCCTGCCCGACGACATCCTGGCGAACGCCGAGCTCCTCACCACGTACAGCTCCGCGCTCCACCACGACGCGACCCTGTCGATGAATCATCGGGACTCACTGGTCGGTGACGAACGGGACCGTCTCCGCATCCCTGTCGTCGCCGTCGCCGCGAAGGACGACCCCGTGCTTCCCGAGGGGGCGACACAGGGCTGGCAGAACCTGACGGACGGGCAGTTCGCGCACCACGTCATCGACGGCAGCCACGCGGCTCCGATCGAGAACAGCGAAGCGATGGCCGCAGAACTCGTGGCGGCGATACAGAAAGGCATGGGAGAGAAGAATGTCTGAGGCAGTCCGGCCGGACGGTGCACGGATCCACTACGAGGTGCACGGCGAAGGCTTCCCCGTGCTGTTGCTGGCCCCCGACCCGGTGGGCAGCCGGATCGAGTCGTGGGAGGAGAACTTCTTCCACCCGGTGCGTGAGCTGTCGCGGCACTTCAAGGTGATCGCGATGGACCAGCGCCACGCCGGCCGCAGCTCCGCGCCCGCCGTCCCCTTCTCGTACGAGCAGACGGTCGCCGACCAGCTCGCGGTGCTCGACGAGGTCGGGGCCGAGCAGGCCCACGTGGTGGCCGCCGGGTTCGGCTGCGTGCACGCCTGGCGGCTGGCGCACGAGGCACCGGGCCGGGTGCGGTCGGTGGTGGCCCAGGAGCCGGCGGGCCGCGACGCCACCAACACCCTGGGGGACTTCTTCGGTCTCTTCGACCCGGCGATGAGGCTCCCGCGCGCGGCCGGCTTCGACGACCCGGAGACGGAGGGCCTCGGCGCGGTCTTCGAGGCCGCCGCCCGGGACGGGGTTTTCGAACGGAACCCGGAGGCCGGACCGTTCGCCCAACGACTGCACGACGACGGTGAGTTCCAGAAGGAGCTCCTCGCCTTCCGGCGCGAGAAGTACGTCACGCTGCTGGTGCGGTTCCGTGACGCGATCTTCCCGGAGGGCCGTGCCCACTTCTCCGTCCCCGACGAGTGGATCAGCGAGTTCCCCGCCCCGCTGCTGGTACTGCCGGGCGACTCCCCGCAGCGTCCCGAGGCCCTGGCCGCACGGATCGCCCTGGAGGCTCCCGAGGCGACCCTCCTCGAACCGGGCTTCGCCGCGCCCGAGCGGCGTGCGAAGACCGTGGCGTCGATCGTCGAGTTCCTGCTGAAGAACAACCCGAGCTGAAGGAAGGTAAGCGCGCCATGCAATCGCTCGCAGAGATCGACATCACGAGTGAGCAGTTCTACGACGAGAACGGCTACCCGTGGCAGGAGTGGGACCGGCTGCGGGAGGAATCTCCCGTCCACTGGTACCACCGCCCCGGTTACGAGCCGTTCTGGGCCCTGACCAAACACGAGGACATCTCCTGGGTCGCCCGCAACACCGACGCCTTCTCCTGCCGCGAGCGCACGGCGATCGAGACCCCGGACGAGATCGAGCCGTGGGAGACGGAGCGCGAGCGCCGCGGCCAGGTCTACGGCCACGTCGCCGACTACCCCGCCGGGCTCGGCTTCATGGACGCGCCGCTGCACCGCCAGGTCCGGCAGGCCATGTACCCTTGCTTCACGCCCAAGGCCATGGCGGCGATGGAGGAGCGCTTCTTCGAGCTCTCGACCTCGTACGTCGCCGACTTCGTGAAGCGGCTGGACGAGCACGGCACCGCGGACGTGGCGCACGACCTCGCCGCCCGGCTCCCGCTGGCCGCCATCTTCGAACTGCTGGGGGTGCCCGGCGAGGACTGGGACCACCTCTTCCGCGTCCACCAGGACACCGCCTCCGCCTTCCACAAGGGCTACAAGCAGGAGGAGGGCGAGGAGGCACAGGCCCGCTTCATGCGCGCCATGATCGAGCTGGACCAGTACATGTCCGGTCTCGCGAAGAAACGCATGGAGGAGGGCGGCAGCAACGGCACCGACGTGCTGAGCCGGCTGGCGAAGGCCACCGTCCTCGGCAACCCCCTCGAATTCCACGACATGTCCTACCAGTTGTTCAACCTGGTGCAGGCGGGCAACGGAACCACGCGCAACGCCATCGCCGGCGGCATCAAGGTGCTGCTGGAGAACCCCGACCAGTTGCAGAAGTTGATCGACGACCCCACCCTGCTCGATGGGGCCGTGGACGAGATCCTGCGCTGGACCTCGGTCGCCGTGGTGATGGC
Organism: Streptomyces sp. NPDC002669; assembly: GCF_042889165.1. Lineage (NCBI taxonomy): Bacteria > Bacillati > Actinomycetota > Actinomycetes > Kitasatosporales > Streptomycetaceae > Streptomyces > Streptomyces sp. NPDC002669. Next base: position 57,842 of record NZ_JBIAQQ010000024.1, read on the forward strand.
ACGCACCGCCATGAAGGACACCGAGATCCGCGGCCAGAAGATCCGCAAGGGCGAGACCGTCGCCATGTTCTTCCCGGCGGCCAACCGCGACCCGGACACCTTCCCCGACCCGTACCGCTTCGACATCACCCGCAGCCCGAACCGGCACATCGCGTTCGGCGGCAACGGGGAACACCGCTGCATCGGGGCCGCCCTGGCACGGACCGAGCTGCGCGCCATGTTCCGCGCCCTGCTGCCCGTGCTGCCGACCCTGGAACTGCACGGCGACTCGAAGATGCTGGTGCTGCGCCTGCTCATCTCCGAGTTCGTGCAGCTCCCGGTCCGCCGCAAGGAGGCACTGGCATGACGGTGGAGCAGAGCATCGAGAGCGAGATCCGGCCGGTGCCCACCACCATCGAGGAATTCGCCGCGTGCGACGAGTCCGACCTCGAGATCGTGGTGCCCTGGACCGGTCCCGCCATCGATCCGGAAACCGGTGGGCTGAAGGGGCCGCTGCCCGACTCCTACGTCGTGGCCACCTCCGGCGGCTGGCCCAAGCCCGGCGCGATCGAGATCGCCACCGAGCTGAACCGGGTCCTCCTGGAGGAGCTGTGGAAGCGGGAGGGCCTGCTCGCAGCGACGTTCGCCATCTCCCAGAAGTGCTGGATGAGTTCGCGCGCCCTGGCCGTGTGGACGGACGAGGAGGCGCTGAGGGGCTTTCTGCAGTCCGAGGGGCACATGAACGCGGTGCGCAAGACGAAGAAGCTCGCGTACGGGTGGGAGGGGACGCGCTGGGTGAGCAGCTCGCCGGCACTTCCCACTTTTGACGAGGTACGGGCCAGGCTGGCCCAGCAGAGGAGGAACAAGTGACGATCACCGCGGTGGCACCCGAAAAGACGGACGCACTGGTCACGCATCTGCTTCAGGAATTCGATCTCGCTTACGAGATGATCCTGGAACTCATTGACGGTTTCGACAACGAGACCGCGCGCACCGCACCGGAGGGCCACATGCCGGCCCTCTGGTTCCTCGGCCACCTGATGTGCTCGAAGGACTATGTTTCGGGGCTTTACCAGGAGGGCGGCATATCCCTTTCTCTTGAGTTCTACGACAAATGGGCGGGCGACTGCGACAAGGTCGACTGGGAGGGGGCTCCTTCCCTGGACGAAATGCTCGGCCTCTACAAGCGGATTCACGCTCGGTTGCGCGAACTCGTGGCCACGATGGGCGCGGAGGATCTGCACCGTGAGTGCCCGGTCGAGATTCAAGCTCCGCTTGACGATTACTGGAAGAAGCGTCTAGGGAGGCTCGGGTCCGCACTCTCCCTGGTACAAATGCATGACGCCTACCACGGCGGTCAGCTGGGAAGTCTGCGGGGCGCCCTCGGGATGACCGTTCCCTTCTGAGGAACGCCAGTTGTTGGCGGAAGCGCCGGTGCCGGGGCGCTGGTACAGTGCCGGATTGCCACCGACGGAATTCGTGTCGTCTTCAGAGAAGGTGTTCGATGACATCCCACATCGCGTTCTTCAACTTTCCCGCATTCGGACATCTGAATCCGACTCTAGGAGTCGTGGAAGAACTCGTTCGACGTGGGCACCGGGTCAGCTGTACCACCACGGATCAATTCGCTCCGGCCATTGAGGCGGTGGGAGCGGAAGCCGTTCGCTACACCTCCGTATTCGGTCAGTACTACACGAACCCCTTCACGCCCGAAGCGATTTCGGGCGAAGGGCTGCGGACGCTCGAGGAAGCGACTTCCCTGGTGAGCCAGGTGGAGGGTTTCTACGGGGAGAACCGACCCGACGTGATCCTCCACGACTTCATGGCGTGGGGTGCCCGCTTCTACGCGGCGCAGCAGGACATCCCGACGGTACGGCTGTTCCCGTCGTACGGGGTCAACGAGCACTTCTCCATCCAGGCCAAGTTCCCCATGGCCGAGATGACCGACCCCAAGGTCATGGAGATGGTCACCAAGCTCGACGGGATGCTCCCTGAGCTCGGGTTCCCGGGCATGACGTCCATGGAGTTCTTCATGGATCCGCCGAAGCGCGGCATCATCTTCCTCCCGCGGGACTTCCACTACGACGGGCACACCTTCGACGAGCGGTTCGTGTTCGCGGGCCCGTGTCTCGGTGACCGGTCGGCCTTCCAGGGCACGTGGCAGCGCCCGTCGCAGGACCGTCCGGTACTCCTCATCTCGCTGGGCACCGCCGCGACCGGCTGGCCGGAGTTCTTCAGGACCTGCGTCGAGGCCCTCGCGGACTCCCGCTGGGACGTGGTGATGGCCGTCGGCGACAACATGGACCCGGCCGAACTCGGGGACCTCCCCGCGAACTTCGACGTACGACGCAGTGTTCCCCAGCTGGACGTGCTCCGCCACGCCGATCTGTTCATCACGCACGGCGGAATGAACAGCGTCATGGAGTCGCTCTACAACGGCGTCCCGATGATCGTGAACCCGCTGATGAGCGAGCAGCGCGCCAATGGGCTCCGCGTCGAGGAGCTCGGCTTCGGCCGGCTGCTCACCCGCGACGACTTCAGCCTCGAAACCCTGCGCAAGGCGGTCGACGAGGTGTCCTCGGACGCCTCCGTCACCGACCGCACCAGGGCGATGGGCGAGGCGATGCGCAAGGTCGACGGCCCCGCCGTCGCCGCGGACGCCGTCGAGTCGTACCTGACCGGAAGCACCCGCTGAGTTCAAGTCGAGCTCGAGCAGACGGCGCGATGATGTCGATGTGGCATCCCGCGAGTTCCGTCCGCCGCTGTTGACTTGACCAGGGAGCACTCCCGTCACAACACCGGCCACATCATCCCGCGCGGGATGACGTGGCCGGTGTTTTCTGTCCGCCGGGTCGAACGCCGGGGAGCCGGTGGCTCGCCACATGAATCCGTCTCCGCAACGAGGAAGACAGCGTGAAACGACTGATAGGCACAACTCTGGCCGCGACCCTGCTCGCAGTGGTCCTCATACCCGGTACGAGCGCCCAGGGCAGAACGATGGTGGAAGAGGGCAGGACCCGGGGGGAGGCGGTGTCCTTCCCGGGCATCGGCTCGCTCTCGCAGCCCTCGGGCAAGGGAAGCTTCCGGTTCGGCGTCTCCAGCTCCGCGACGCAGATCGAGGACCGGAACGAGAACAACGACTGGTACCTCTGGAGCAAGCCGGCCCCCGAGGGCCTCGGCAAGAGCCCCTTCGTCGGCGACGGCGTGGGCGGTTACACCCGGGCGCTCGACGACGTCGGCCTCGTCAAGGACCTCAACGTGGACTCGTACCGGTTCGGTATCGAGTGGTCCAGGGTCGAACCCCAGCGCAACAAGATCGACGAGGCGGCGCTCGACCACTACGGCAAGCAGCTCGACGCGCTCGCAGCCAAGGGCATCCGCCCGATGATCACGCTGCACCACTTCGCCAACCCCGTATGGGTCGACGACCCCCGGGACCCCGAGTGCAAGAACGGTCCGAGCGACACCAATCTGTGCGGCCTGGACCACCCGCAGGGCGGTGAGCTCGTCGTCAAGGAGATGGCCGAGTTCGCCAAGCTCATCGCCGACCGGTTCGGCGACCGGGTCGACGAGTGGGTCACCCTGAACGAGCCGATGGTCTACATGACCTTCGCGCACGCCTTCGGCGCCGGCCCGCCCGGCAAGGCCAACCTGAACACCGCGAACCTGAGCAAGTTCACCATGGCGCAGCGGCGTTACATCATGGCCCACGTGGCGATGTACAAGGCCATCAAGTCCGCCGACCGGGTCGACGCCGACCGCGACGGCGCGACGTCCAGCGTCGGCCTGACCGTCGGTGCCCAGGAGTACGTGCCGATCCGCAACGGCCGGATCAGCAACGACCCGCGCGACATCGCGGCCCGCGACCGCTACCGCCAGTACACCGACTACGGTTTCGTCGACGCCCTGTGGCGCGGAACGTTCGACAACGACCTGGACGGCACCGTCGACGAGCAGCACCCCGAGTGGACGGGAACCCTCGACTGGCTCGGCCCCCAGCTGTACGCCCGCATCGGCGTCTCCGCGCCCGGAGCGTCCGGCGGCGGCGACCCGAGCTACCCGGTGCTCGACGTGGACCTGTGCACCACCGCGCCCTGCCTCCCCTACAAGGACCCGTCCTACTTCGTTCCGGCGATGAACTACGAGGCGTCCGCCCAGGGCATGGCCGGAGTGCTGAAGGAGTACGGCAACCGCTACCGCGGGCTGCCCCTCCTGGTGAGCGAGTCCGGCATCGCGACGGAGAACGGCACCCGCCGTTCCCAGCACATCGTGCGCACCCTGGAGCAGATCTCCCAGGCCCGCGCCGCCGGCGTCGACGTCCGCGGGTACTACCACTGGAGCCTGCTCGACAACTTCGAGTGGCTGTCGGGCTACTCGGCACGCTTCGGGCTCTACCAGGTGGACCGCACCACCATGGAGCGCATCCCGACGAGCTCGGTGCCGGTCTACCGGCAGATCGCCGGGTCGCGTTCCCTGTCCTCGCAGACCAGGCAGGAATTCGGCGGCACGGGGCCGTTCGCCCCGGAGACCGCGAGCAGCACCGCCCGCTGACGCCGCCCGAACACACCGGGGGGCCGCTCCGTCCGGACGGCCCCCCGTGTCCCCCTCCGCGCCGGAAGTCCGGTTCGACGAGCAAGGAAGAGCAGATGAGCTTTGCCCAGCTGAACAGTGGTGTGGCCGCCCCCCTGCCGGGCGCCGAGGACATCGCCGGCTTCCTGCGCGACGCCGTCGCGGCAGCCCTCGACGCGCGGCCGGAAACCGTCGACGTCGACCGGCCGCTGCGCGACCTCGGACTGGACTCCGTCCGGATCCTGTCCCTCGTGGCGGTGCTGTCGGAACACCTCGGACGCCCCGTGCCCGGCTGGGTGGTGTGGCAGTACCCCACCGTCGCCGGGCTCGCCGCCCACCTGGCGGGCGAGGACGCACTCCCCGCCGCCGCGCCGCGCACCGGCCGGACCCCCGCCGCCGCGAACGACCCCATCGCCATCGTCGGCCTCGGCTGCCGGCTGCCCGGCGGCATCGAGACGCCCGAGGCGCTCTGGGAGAGCCTGTGCGACGGGCTCGACGCGATCCGCGAGGTCCCCGCCGACCGCTGGAACGCCCGGGAATGGCTCGACCCGGACCCCCGGACCCCCGGCCGGATGAACACCCGCTGGGGCGGCTTCCTCGACGACGTCGCCGGCTTCGACGCCGACCTGTTCCGGATCTCGCCCGCCGAGGCCAAGCACATGGACCCGCAGCAGCGCATGGCGCTGGAAGTCGCGTGGGCCGCCTTCGAGGACGCCCGGATCGTCCCCACCGGCATCGCCGGCACCCGCACCGGCGTCTTCTTCGGCACGATGGCACAGGAGTACCACCTCGCCACCGGCGCCGACGCCGACGACATCGAGACGCACTCCGCCGTCGGCTGGGACAACTCCATCATCCCGGCGCGCATCGCCTACACGCTGGGTCTGCAGGGCCCCGCCATGGCCGTCGCGACCGCCTGCAGCTCCTCGCTCACCGCCACCCACCTCGCCGTGCAGAGCCTGCGCCGCGGCGAGACCGACCTCGCCCTGGCGGGCGGCGTCAACATCATGCTCCACCCCAACACCACCGTCGCCATGACCAAGTTCGGCGGCATGAACCCGGACGGCCAGTGCCGCGCCTTCGACGCGGGCGCCAACGGCTACGTGCGCGGCGAGGGCTGCGGCGCCGTCGTCCTGCGCAGGCTCTCCGACGCCCTGGCCTCCGGCGACCGCGTGTACGCCGTGATCCGCGGCACCGCCGTCAACAACGACGGCGCCTCCAACGGACTCACCGCCCCCAACCCGCGCGCCCAGGTCGACGTCGTGCGCACCGCCTGGCGGGACGCCGACGTCGACCCCAAGGACGTCTCCTACGTGGAGGCGCACGGCACCGGCACCCTCCTCGGCGACCCCATCGAGGCGGAAGCCCTCGGCACGGTGTTCGCCGAGGGCCGCGAGGAACCCCTGCACCTGGGCTCCGCCAAGACCAACTTCGGCCACCTGGAGCCCGCGGCCGGCGTCACCGGCCTCCTCAAGACCGCCCTGTCCCTGTACCACGGCGAGATCCCCGCCAGCCTCCACTTCGACGTGCCCAACCCGCACATCGACTTCGAGGCCAACAAGCTCAGCGTCGTCGCCGAGCGCCGCCCGTGGCCCGCCGCCCGCCGCCGCTACGCGGGCGTCAGCGGCTTCGGCTTCGGCGGCACCAACGCCCACGTCGCCCTCGAAGAGGCCCCCTGCGTCCGCCGCCGCCTCACCCCCCTCGCCGCCGCGACCGAGGAGGCGCTGAACGCGGCGATCGCCACCGCGGGGGACACCGCGACCGGACCGCACCCGGCCCCGGACGCCACCGGCACCCACCGCGCGGTCGTCGCCCCGACCCCGGCCGGCCGCGCCGAACTCGTCGCGGGCCCCACCCGGCCCGGGGACCGCCCCCAGCTGGCCTTCTTCTTCTCCGGCCACGGCGCGCAGTGGATCGGCATGGGCCGCGACCTGCTCTCCGAGCACGCCTTCCGCACCGCCCTCGACGACTGCGACCGCGCCGTCGCCGAGCACACCGGCTGGTCGGTCACCGACGAACTCCTCGCCGGCCCCGCCGCCTCCCGGCTCGACCGCACCGACGTCGTCCAGCCCGTCCTGTTCTCCGTACAGGTCGCCCTGGCCCGCACCCTGGCCGCCTGGGGCCTGGAACCCGACACCGTCTTCGGCCAGAGCATCGGGGAGGTGGCCGCGGCCGTCGTGGCGGGCGCCCTCCCGCTGGACGAGGGCGCCCGGCTCATCACCACCTGGTCCGCGCTGATCGCCGAACGCGCCTCGGGCCACGGCGCCCTCCTGGTCTGCGACCTCACCCCCGACGAGGCCGCCCGCCCGGCCGCCGGCCACGGGCTCTCCGTCGCCGGACACCTCGCACCCGACCAGGTCTGCCTGTCCGGCCCCACCGACGCCGTCGCCGCCGCCGAACGGGAACTCTCCGAGAACGGCGTGCGCACCGCCCGCGTCAACATCGACTACGCCTCCCACAGCGCCGGGCTGGAGGACCTCGCCCCCGAACTCGTCCGCCGCATCGGCACCCTGCGCACCGGCGTCACGTCCGTCCCCTTCTGGTCGACCGTCGACGACGACTTCGTCGACGGCACCGCGCTCGGGGCCGAGTACTGGGCGCGCAACATGTGCCGCCCCATGCTGGTGGCCGAGGCGGTCGCCGCCCTCACCCGCACCGAGCCCGCCGCCGCGCACGGACTGAGCGTCGTGGAGATAGCACCGCACCCCGTCGCCCGGCACTCCCTGGAACGGACGCTCACCGCACTCGGCGCCACCCGCGGCGCCGCCCTCGCCACCTGCCGACGCGACCGGCCCGCCCGCCGGAGCCTGGAGGACCTGGTCGCCCGCCTGTGGTGCGAGGGCCACGACATCGGCTGGACGGCCGTCCACGGCCGCTCCGGCAGGCCCGCGCTCAAGACCCCCGTCGTCCTCACCGTTTCCGGCAAGTCCGAGGAGGCACGGGCCGAGAACGCCGCCCGGCTCGCCGACCACCTGACGGGCCGGCCCGACGCGGAACTGCTCGACATCGCCTACAGCGCCGCACACCACCGAGCCCACCTGGAGCACCGGGCGGGCGTCGTGGCGAGCACCACCGACCGGGCCGGGGAAGCCCTGCGGGCGTTGGCGGAGGGCCGGGCACACCGTGATGTCGTCGAGGGAGCTGCTGTCGGCGGTGAGCTTGCGGTGCTGTTCACGGGCCAGGGCAGTCAGCGGATTGCGATGGGCCGTCAGTTGTACGGGGCGTTCCCGGTGTTCCGGGAGGCGTTCGACGAGGTGTGCGCGGCGCTGGAGCCGCATCTGAGGGTGCCGTTGGCCGCGGTGGTCTTCGCTCCCGAGGACAGTGCGGACGCGGTGTTGGTGCATGAGACGGAGTTCACGCAGCCGGGGTTGTTCGCGGTGGGTGTGGCGTTGTTCCGGTTGTGGGAGTCGTGGGGTGTGGTGCCGGGTGCGGTGGCGGGGCATTCGGTGGGTGAGGTGGCCGCCGCCCATGTGGCGGGGGTGTTGAGCCTGGAGGATGCGGCGCGGTTGGTGGCGGCGCGTGGGCGGTTGATGCAGGGGTGTGAGCGGGGTGGGGCGATGGCGTCGGTGGAGGCGTCGGAGCCGGAGGTGGTGGAGGTTTTGGCGGGTGTGGTGGGGCGGGTGTCGGTGGCGGGGCTGAACGGTCCGGCGCAGACGGTCGTCAGTGGTGATGGGGCCGCGGTGGACGCGGTGGTGGAGCACTTCGCGGGGATGGGGAGGCGGACGCGTCGGCTGGAGGTGTCGCACGCCTTCCACTCGCCGCACATGGACTCGATGCTCGACGCGTACCGGGAGGTCGTGGAGAGCTGTGTGTTCCACGTCCCGGAGATCACGTTGGTGTCGACGGTGACGGGTGGGGTGGTGTCGGGTCGGGAGCTGGCCGATCCGGGGTACTGGGTGCGTCAGGTGCGCGACGGGGTGCGGTTCCTGGACGCGGTGCGGTGCCTGGAACGGTCCGGGGTGTCGCGGTATCTGGAGTGCGGTCCGGCGGGTGTGCTGTCGGCGATGGGCGCGGGATGCGTGGAGAACGAAGCGGTGTTCACCGCCTCGCAGCGCACCCCCCGCGGCACGGACGAGCCGGTCGACGAGGTCCGTTCCCTGCTGCGGGCTTTGGGCGAGCTCCATGTGTCCGGGCAGGACATCACCTGGGACGGGGTCCTGCCCGACGGGACGGCCGTGGACCTGCCCACGTATGCCTTCCGACGCAAGCACTACTGGATCGAACCGAAGGCCGGGAAGAACACCGGCCACGGACGCCCGCACGCCGACGACGCCCTGTGGCAGGCCGTCGGCAGCGGAGAGAGCGCACGCGTCTCCGAACTCCTCGGCGTGACCGACAGCTCCGCCGTCGCCACCCTCCTGCCCTACCTCGCCACCTGGCGCGAACAGCAGGACAGGGCCGGCGAAGTCGCCGACTGGAGCTACGAGGAGACCTGGCAGCCCTCCCCGGTGGCCCGCACCGCACCGCTGCCGCGCGGCCACTGGCTGATCGTCGCCCCCGCCGCCGCACAGAGCCTCGCCGGAGAACTGGCCGAGGCCCTGACCGGCGCGGGCGCCTCCCCGCACCTCCTGACCGCCGACACGGACACGGACTCCGGTACCGGCACGGACACGGACTCCGGCACCGACCGCGCCGCGTACGCCGCGTCGATCGGCGACCTGATCGCGGAACTCGGCGACGAACCGCTGCGCGGCATCCTCGCCCTCACCGCCGCCGACACCGCCCCGCACCCCGACCACCCCGCCGTGACCACGGGCGCCGCCCGGAGCCTCGCGCTCGTACAGGCACTGGGCGACACCTCGGTACGGGCCCCGCTGTGGTTCGTGACCCGGGGCGCCGTCCACGCCCACGACACGGACCCCGCCCCCGCCCCCGCCCAGGCCCTCGCCTGGGGACTGGGCCATGTGGTGGCCCTCGAACACGCCAACCGCTGGGGCGGACTCGTCGACCTGCCCGCCGAACCCGACCCGGCGACGGTCCGCCGACTCCTGGCCACCCTCGCCGCGCACGGCACCCCGGGCGCGGAGGAACACGTCGCGCTGCGCCCCGCCGAACGTCTCGTGCGCAGGCTGCGCCGTACGGGTACCGCACCGGCGGCCGCACGGCCCTGGACCCCCCGGGGCACCGTCCTGATCACCGGCGGCAGCGGCGCACTCGCCGCCCACCTGGCCCACCGCCTCGCCGAACGCGGCGCCGAACACCTCGTCCTCGTGTCCCGGCGAGGCCCCGACGCCGAGGGCGCCACCGAACTCACCGCCGCACTCGAAGCCGCGGGCACCCGCGTGACCCTCGCCTCCTGCGACGTCACCGACCGGCGGCAGCTGGACGAACTCCTCACCGCGCTCGACCGCGACGAGGCGCCGCTGCGCGCCGTCTTCCACACCGCGGGCGTCCTCGACGACCGGCTCATCGACCGCCTGGACGCCGAAGCCCTCGCCGCCGTGGCCGCCCCCAAGCTCACCGCCGCCACCCACCTGCACGAACTCACCCGCGACCGCGACCTCGACGCCTTCGTCCTGTACTCGTCGGTCGTCGGCACCCTCGGCAACATCGGCCAGGCCAACTACGCCATGGCCAACACCGCCCTGGACGCACTCGCCGCCGGACGCCGGGCCGAGGGCCTGCCCGCCGTCTCCATCGGCTGGGGCCCCTGGGCCGACGGCGGCATGACCCACGGCGCCGCCGAGAGCCAACTGCGCCGCATCGGCCTCGAACCCATGCCCGCCGAACGAGCCCTGGACGCCCTCGACACGGCACTCGACCGCGGCGGCTCGACCGTCGTCGCCGGCATCGACTGGCCCCGGGCCGCCGCCGCGTACACCGAGGGCCGCGACCGCCCCTTCCTGCACGAGGTCCCCGAGGCCCGCGCGGCGGTCGCGGACACCCCCGCCGAGCAGGCCAACCCCCTGCGCACCACCCTGCTCGCCCTGGCCGAGGACGCCCGCGAGAACCACCTGCGATCCCTGCTCGCCGTCGAGGCGGCGGCGGTGCTCGGCGCCGAGAACCCCGCCTCGCTCGACCCCGAGCGCGGCTTCAAGGACCTGGGCTTCGACTCGATGATGGCCGTCGACCTCAGCGTGCGCGTACAGAAGCGCACCGGCGTCATCACACCCAAGACCCTGATCTTCGACCACCCGAACCTGGCGGCCGCCGCACGGTGGCTGCTCGGCGAACTCACCCCCGCCCTCACCGACACCTCCGCCGCCGGCGCCGCCCACCGCACCGACGAACCGCTCGCCGTCGTCGGCGTCGGCCTGCGCATGCCGGGCGACGCCCACGACCTCGACAGCCTCTGGGACGTGCTCGCCGAGGGCCGCGACACGGTGCGTCAGGTACCGGCCGACCGCTTCGACATCGACGCGTTCTACGACCCGGACCCGGACGCCGAGGGCCGGACCTACGCCCGCCACGCCTCCTTCCTCGACGACGTGGCCCACTTCGACGCGGCCTTCTTCGGCATCTCGCCGCGCGAGGCCGAACCGATGGACCCCCAGCACCGGCTGCTCCTGGAGGCCGCCTGGAACTCCCTGGAGAACGCCGGCATCCGCCCGCGCGAGCTGCGCGACTCCCGCACCGGCGTCTTCGTGGGCGCCGGCGTGGGCGAGTACGGCAAGTACCGCCCGAACGGCGCTCCGGACACGTACACCCTGACCGGCACCCTGCCGAGCTTCAACGCGGGCCGCCTCTCCTACCACCTCGGGCTCCAGGGCCCCGCCCTGTCCATCGACACCGCGTGCTCCTCGTCGCTGGTGGCCCTGCACCTGGCCTGCGAGGCGCTGCGCAACGACGAGTGCGAACTGGCGCTCGCGGGCGGCGTCCAGGTCCTCACGGACCCCGGCGCGTTCATCGCCCTCAGCCGCTCGCACGCCCTCTCCCCGGACGGCCGCAGCAAGGCGTTCTCGGCCGAGGCGGACGGGTACGGGCGCGGCGAGGGCGTCGGCGTGATCGCCGTCATGCGGCTCTCCGACGCGATCGAGCAGAACCGCACGGTACTGGGCGTCATCCGGGCCACGGCCATCAACCACGACGGCGCCAGCAGCGGCATCACCGCCCCCAACGGCTCCTCCCAGCAGAAGGTCATCCGAGCCGCCCTCCGCTCGGCCGGCCTGTCCACCGAGGACGTCGACTACGTCGAGTGCCACGGCACGGGGACGTCGCTGGGCGACCCGATCGAGGTGCAGGCGCTGGCCGCCGTGTACGGGGAGGGCCGCGAGCCGGGCCGGGAACTCGGACTCGGTACGGCGAAGAGCGTCATCGGCCACCTGGAGTCGGCGGCCGGCATCGCCGGTGTCTGCAAGATGCTCGCCTCCTTCAGGAAGGACGCCCTCCCCGGCACCCGGTACAGCTCGCCGCGCAACCCGAACATCGCCTGGGACGACCTGCCGGTACGGGTGGTCGACGAACTCACACCGTGGGAGCGGGAAGAGGGGCGGGTGCGGCGTGCGGGTGTGTCGTCGTTCGGTCTGAGCGGGACGAACGCGCACGTCATCGTGGAGGAGCCGCCGTTGGCGGAACCGGCCGTCGGAGCCGTCGGTGAGGGTGTCTTCCCGGTTGTGGTGTCGGGGCGTGACGAGGCGGCGCTGCGGGAGCAGGCGGGGCGCTGGGCGTCCTGGCTCTCCGGTGGTGAGGACGTCCGCCTGGCGGATGTGGCGGTGACGGCGGCCCGTCATCGTTCGCACTTCGAGTCGCGGGCCAGTGTGGTGGCGTCGGACGCGGCCGGGCTGGTGGAGGCGCTGGAGGCACTGGCCGAGGGCCGTTCGCACGACGCGGTGGTCACCGGCAGCGCCGAGCGCCGTGGGAAGGTCGTCTTCGTCTACCCGGGCCAGGGCTCGCAGTGGGTCGGCATGGGCCGTGAACTCCTGGAATCCAGTGAGGTGTTCGCGCAGACGGTGGATGCGTGTGATGCGGCGCTGTTGCCGTTCACGGGCTGGTCGGTGCGTGAGGTGCTGGCGGGTGAGGAGGGGGAGCATCCGCCGTTCGACCGGGTGGACGTGGTCCAGCCCGCGCTGTTCGCGATGGGGGTGGCCCTGTCCGCGCTGTGGCGTTCGCTGGGTATGGAGCCGGCGGCCGTGGTGGGTCACTCGCAGGGCGAGGTGGTGGCCGCGGTGGTGAGCGGTGCTCTCGCTCTGGAGCAGGGGGCGCAGATCGTCGCCCAGCGCTCGCAGGCCGTGCTGGCCTGCGCCGGGCAGGGCGGCATGGCGTTGATCGAGCGCCCGGTCGCGGCGGTCGAGGAGTTCCTCGCCCCGTACGGGGATGCCCTCTCGGTCGCCGCGGTCAACACCGCAGGCTCCACGATCATCTCCGGACAGGCCGACGCGATCGAGCAGATCGTGGCGGAGCTCCAGGAGAAGGAGGTCTACGCCCGCAAGATCAATGTGGACTACGCCTCCCACAACGCCCAGATGGACCCGCTGCTGCCGGATCTCGCCTCGGGCTTCGAGGGTCTGGTCCCGCGCCGTGCGGACCTGGCGTTCTACTCCACGGTGACGGGGGCGGTGTCCGACGGCACGGATCTGGACGGTACGTACTGGTGCCGCAACCTGCGTGAGCCCGTCCGCTTCGACCGCGCCCTGAACAAGCTCCTCGACGACGGTCACACCGTGTTCGTGGAGATCTCCGCGCACCCGGTGCTGTCCATGCCGCTGACCGACGGCAGCGCGGAGCGGGGCGGGATCGTCGTCGGCTCCCTCGCGCGACGGAACGGCAGTGCGGCTCAACTCCTGCGCAATCTGGGCCTGTTGCACGTCCAGGGGCACCAGCTCGACTGGGACCGGGCCCTCGGCCTCGCCCCGGACGCCGGCGCCCTGCTCAACCTGCCCACGTACGCCTTCCAGCGCGAGCACTACTGGCTGCCCGTTCCGAAGGCCACCGGTGACGCCGGATCGCTGGGCCTGGAGACCTCGCCGCACCCCTGGCTGGGCGCGGTGACCGAACTCGCCGACGGCGAAGGCCACTTGTTCACCGGAAGGCTCTCCCTCACCGATCAGCCGTGGCTGAAGGACCACACGGTCTTCGGAACCGTCATCGTTCCCGGCACGGGCCTGCTGGAACTGGCCACCGCCGCCGCCCACGAGGCGGGCGCCGACGGGGTGGCCGAACTGACCCTGGCCGAGCCGCTGGTGATCGACGAGGCGGTGCGGATACAGATCACGGTCGGCGCGCCCGGCGCGAACGGCCGCCGCTCCCTCACGATCCACAGCCGCCCCGACGACACGCAGGACGACTGGACCCGCCACGCGAGCGGCGAACTGCGCGAGGAGCCGGCCGGTCCGGCCCCGGACGACTTCGCGGAACTGTGCCGGTGGCCGGTGGCCGGCGCCGAGCGGGTCGACCTCGACGGGTTCTACGACCGGTTCGGCGCCCAGGGCATCGACTACGGCCCCGCCTTCCGGGGTCTGACCGAGCTGTGGCGCAAGGGCGACACCGCGTACGGCATCGTCCGCCTGCCCGGGACCGCGGGGTCCACCGGGTCCGCCACCGCGCCCACCGGGTCCGCGGCCGGGGCCGAGTACAACCTGCACCCCGCGCTCCTCGACACGGCCCTGCACATCATGAAGGGGGCGACCCCCGCACAGGGCGCGGGGGAACCGGAAGGGGCGCTGCTGCCCTTCGAGTGGAGCGATGTCGAGCTGTACGCGGCGGGCAGCGCCGAGCTGCGCGTCCGCATCGACGTCGAAGCCTCCGAGGCCGGACAGGAGATCCGGGTCCGGGCCGCCGACGCCACGGGCGAACCCGTCGTACGCATCGGTGCGCTCCACCTCCGGCGGGCCACCGCCGAACAGCTCCGCGCCGCGCGCAACACCGGCGCCGACGGCCTCCACCGCCTGGAGTTCCAGCCGGTGACGGCCCCCGCCCCGCAGGGCGCGGTCGCCGACGCCGTGCTGACCGGCACCGGCGAACTGGCCGCCCTCATCGGCGTACCGACCCTGTCCGACATCGACGCGCTGACCGCCCTGCTCGACTCCGGCCGGCGGGCACCCGCCCGCGTCGTCGTCGACACGACCGGCCGGCCGCCCTTCTACAGCGAGCCCGAGGCCGCCTACAAGGCGACCGAGTACGTCCTCGCGCAGCTCCAGGAACTGCTGTCCGACGACCGGCTCGACTCGACGGAACTCGTCTGGGTCACCCGCGGCAGCGTCGCCGCGGCCCCGGGCGACCGGCTCGACGGGCTGCCGTACGCACCGCTGTGGGGACTCATCCGGTCCGCCCGCGCCGAGCACCCCGAGCGGGGCCTCCGCCTGATCGACCTCGGCCCGGACGACGCGGACGGGGACGCGCTCGCCCGCGCCCTCGCCGTCACCGGCGAACCCGAACTCGCGGTCCGCGCGGGCGAGGTGCTCGCCGCCCGCCTGGTGCGCGGGGCCGCCCCGGACGACGAGGCCGCCGCACGGCCGCTCGACCCCGAGGGCACGGTGCTGATCACCGGCGGCACCGGCGAACTCGGCCGCGAGACCGCCCGGCACCTCGTACGCCACCACGGCGTCCGCCACCTGGTGCTGACCTCGCGGCGCGGTGCCGAAGCCCCCGGAGCCGCGGAACTCATCCACGAACTCGAAGAGGAAGGTGCGCGATGCGTACGTGTGGTGGCCTGTGATGTCGCTCGGAGAGATGACGTGGCGCAGGTGCTCGGTCTTGCTGAGGAGGGCCGGCCTTGGACGGCTGTCCTGCACCTCGCGGGAATTCTGGACGACGGCGTCCTTCTCGGCCAGGATGCGGAGAGACTCTCCCGCGTGATGGCACCCAAGGTGAAGGGCGCCCTCTTCCTGGACGAACTCACCCGGGACCTCGACCTCGCCGCCTTCGTCCTCTTCTCCTCCGCGGCCGGCACCGTCGGCACGGCGGGCCAGAGCATCTACGGCGCGGCCAACACCTACCTCGACGCCTTCGCCGCCCGGCGACGGGCGGAGGGCCGCCCGGCAACCGCCCTCGCCTGGGGGCTGTGGCACCAGGCGGGCGTGGGCATGACCTCGCACCTGGGCGCGGTGGAACTGGAACGCATGCGCCGCCAGGGCATCGCCCCGCTCCCCTTCGACCAGGGCCTGGCCCTCCTCGACGCGGTGCTCGCCCGCCCCGCCGACAACTTCGTCCCCGTGAAGCTCGACCTGCGGGCCGTACGGCGGGCGGCGGAACAGGGCCAGGACGTCCCCGCCCTGTTCCGTGCGCTCGTACGCCGGCGACTGCGCCGGGCGCCCTCGGCCGACACGGCGACGAGCCCGGCCGGCCTGCGCGAACGACTGCTGGCCGCGCCCGAGGACCGGCGCCAGGACCTCGTGACGGAGATGGTGCTGAGCGAGGTCGCCACCGTGCTCGGGGTGAGCGGGGGCGGTTCGCTCTCGCCGCAGCAGGTCCTCAAGGACCTGGGGCTCGACTCCCTGATGGCGGTCGAGCTGCGACGCCGCCTGTCGGCCGAGAGCGGCATCTCCCTGCCCGCGACGCTCGCCTTCGACTATCCGACCCCCGACCACATCGCACGGCTGGTACTCGGCCGGATGGACCTGCCCACGGAGGTCCCCGCGACCGGCACGCCCGGGGACGGCGCGTCCGGGGCCGAGGACCCCGAGTCCGTACTCGGCTGGGTCCTCGAACAGCTCTCCGCCGACCGGATCCACCGCAGCGGACTGCTGGAGCAGCTCGTCGAACTGGCCCGGCAGGAGGGTCCCGGCACCGCGGCGGTCGCCACCCTGCCGATCGCACCGGCCGAGGAGGAGCGTTCGGTGGACGACATCAACGCCGAACTGAACGCCCTGCTGGAGGCATCGGGCCTCGACCTCGACTGAGCGGCCGCGCGGCGCCGACGCCCCGTCGGCCCCGCGCGGGACACGAGGGGCCCCGACGGTCATCCGATCGCCGGGGCCCCTCGCATGCGCACGCGGTCCTTCGACCGGCAGCGGCATGAAGTACTGGAACGTGGAGATCGCCGCGGTCGGGCAGTCGGTCGCCGCGCATCCGCATGAGTTTTCCGCACTCCCTGCCGAGGCGGACGGCTACCGAACCTTTCCCTCCGGTCGTAGGCTTCGACACCACGTTCATGACATGGGGAAACCGCCATCATGGTTCGTGCGCGCCGGTGTGCTGCCGCCTTCATGACGGGGAGGCCGGTGGTGTCAGCGGCACCCTGAAGGGTTGATGACTTCACGATGCAGAACCCGAGTCGGCCGGGCCGGAAGGGCGCCCATCCGGCGCTGGTCGTCGGCCTCGTCGTCGCGGTCCTCGGCCTGGCATGGGCGTGCGGCGGCGGGTCGGACGAGCTCGCGCCCGGCTGCCGTTATGCCGGCAAGTTCAAGGTCTGCGAGGATCCCGTACCGAGCCCGTCCCCATCGGACCCGTACGGGGTCCACGAACCGTTCGACCCGTATGGCGACCCGTTCGGGACGGCGACGCCGTAGCCGTCGAACGACGTGCGTCCCCCGGCGGCGAGGCGAAAGGAGCGACATGCGGCGACCTCCACCGCCTGGGACCACACACGGCACCGCCCGCCTCGGCGCGTCCGCCGCGGCGACGGCGCACCCTCCCCTCCCGGCGTGTGCGAGATGCCGGAGACCGTCTGCGAACAGGACAGCCACAGCTTCCTCACCCGTCCAGGAGAACACGGCATGACCACGGTGATGGGCATCGATGCCCGCGGCACCCAGCACTGCGAGACGACAGCCCTGGGGGTGCTGCTGCGGCACCAAGGAATAGATCTGTCCGAGCCCATGCTGTTCGGCCTCGGCTCCGGCCTGTCCTTCATCTACTGGGATGGCAAGAACATGGGATTCCCCTTCCTCGGCGGACGGGTCAAGCCCTTCGAGCTCACCCGCAACCTGGCCACCGCGCTCGGGCTGGAACTCCTGACCCGGGAGACCACCTCCCCGCGCAAGGCATGGGACGACGTGGCGACCCCGATCGACGCCGGACACCCCGTCGGACTCCAGCTCGACAGCTACTACCTGGACTACTTCGGCTCCAGGGTCCACTTCGGCGGCCACATCGTCGCCATGTACGGCTACGACGACCGCAATGCCCACCTCGTGGACACCGAGCAGCAAGGCGGAGCCGTCTCCACCAGCCTGACCAGCCTCGCCCGGGCCAGGGCCGCGCGCGGTCCGATGACCGCCAAACACCGGTCCTTCACCCTCACCGCCCCGAGGAACCCGCCCTCCCCGCACGGACGCATCGTCCCCGCCATCACCGCCTGTGCCGACGCCTTCCTCGACCCGCCCATCGCCAACCTCGGCCACCGCGGCATCGAGAAGGCCGGCAAGCTGGTACGCACCTGGCTCCAGCGCACCGACAACCCACGGCGAGACCTGCCGCAGGCCGCCTTGTTGATGGAGAAGGCCGGTACCGGCGGCGCCCTGTTCCGCAACCTCTACCGCGACTTTCTCGCCGAGTGCACCGATCTGATCGACAGCAGCCACCTGCGCACCGGCCATGCGCTGTACACCGAGGCTGCCACCCTGTGGGCGGAGGTGGCAGCACTGGTCGGGAAGGCCGGTGAATCGGGCGACGCGCAGTGCCTCGACCAGGCCGGCTCGGTTCTCGGCGATCTCTCGCGCATGGAGCGCGAGGCCATGCAAGCACTGAGCCGTCTGGGAAACGAGGCCCCGAGCACGATCCGGCCCTGAGCGGGCGGTTCGTTAGTCCTTGAGCTCGCACACGGCCGTCGCGGCTCGCGGGTGTGTCCGGCCACCGCCGACGAACGGCGCCCCACCGGATCGTCCGGTGGGGGGCCTCGCCCTGTGGTGACCCCGTGCTGCAACGAACCGAGTCCGTGCACCGTCAGCGGAAGTGGGCACCCAGGTCGTAGCCGCTCCTGCTCGGGGAGCAGGAGTGCTCGTCGATCTTCCCTTCCGCATACAGCTTCTGGGCCTCCTGCTCACAGGCGTCCTTGGTGGGAAACGAGCCGACGAATTGCCAGGGATCCGCCTGTGCGACCCCTGCCCCGGCCATGCCGAAAGCAGTGCCGGCAACCAGTGCCACAGCGAGCGTACGAATCTTCATGTGTACCCCTTGCCGAGTCCTGCCCCTCGCCGATGCAACGGAAAACAACACATCGGCACTTTTGCTGAGGGAATGCTCCCATTCGTCAGGTTCCGGTTCCAGGATCGCCACCGACTGTTTGCTCTTCGGGCTCACCGGCAGCCAGCTGCCGACACGATCTGCCGGGCCTGGGCCTGTACACCCTGGATGTCGCAGATACCTCTCAAGGAGCAGACGCGCGGCCTCGGCGACCGGCTTGTGCGACGCCCGTGAGGACGGCGTCGAGCATGCGGTCGAACTCCGCCTCCGAGCCGAAGTCGGCCATCCGCGGCATGAGTTCGGCCAGCGTCGGGTACGCGTCGGCGTCGAAGTCCGGCACCGCCGCGGCGCCGTGGACCTCCGCCGAGGTGCGGGCCAGCAGGTGACCGTTGAGGAACCCGAACAGCACCGACGGAGTGTCCGCGACGACCTGTTCGGGCACGCCCGCACCCCGCATCGCCGCCACCAGCCGCTCCAGCGCGACGAGCGCCGGGGTCGACGTCTGGGCGCGGTCGGCCAGCAGCGGGAAGACCCGGGGATGGCGGTGGGCCATGTCCCGATACGCGTGGGCGGTGCGGCGGGCGATGACCTGCCACCCCTCCGGGGCGTCCTCGGAGCCGTCCTCCGGGGCGTCCCCGGGGGCGATCTCGACCTCGGCCAGGACCACCTCGCAGACCGCGTCGAGCAGCGCCGCCTTGCCCTTGACGTGGTGGTAGATCGACATCGGGTCCACCCCGAGTTCGTCGGCCAGTCGCCGTACCCCGAACCGTTCCAGCCCGTCGCGGTCGACCAGGCCGACCGCCGCGACCGCGATGCTCGCGCGATCCAGCCCGGCCGAGGTGCCTCGTGCGCGTCGTGCCACGCCATCCTCCTGTCGCTTGCCAAACCTACGGCGTAGAACATATCGTGCGGGACGAAATCTACACCGTAGGTTTAATGATCCGGGGAGGGATCCGCATGACCACCACCGACACCCCGTCACCGGCCGCGCCCGCCGCACGCCCCCCGGGCGCCCCCGTCGGCGTGATGTACGTCGGACTCGCACTGACCGCCGTGACCGCGATCGCCCCACTGGTGGACGCGCTCACCGTCGACACCATCGCCGGGCACGTCCGCGCGGCCTACCCGGACTGGGGCCCGGGGCCGGTGGGTCAGGACCGCACCGCGATCACCGCCTACCTCGCCGTCACCGGCGGCCTGGGGGTGCTGTTGTGGCTCCTCGTGATCCGTGCGGTCGCGGCAGGCAGGCGCTGGGCGCGGACCGCGGCCACCTCGGCATGGGCCGCGGGCGTGACGGTGGCGATGGTCGACCTCGGCATGGGCGGCGAGCGGTACGAGGTGATCGTGCCGGTCGGGTACGGCGTGCTGACGCTGCTGCCGTGCGTGGCCGGGGGCGTGGCGGTCGTCCGGCTGTGGCGCCGCAGGGATGCGCACGCACACGACGACCTTGCCGCCCGCTGACCCGGCCGCCGCCCCCTGGCCCTGCTGCCCACCGACCCCGTTCCACCGAGACCGACAAGGAAACATGACATGGGAAACCCACTGGACGGCGCGGCGCTGGATGCCGCCCTGGAGAACGTGCACCGTGCCGGGGTGCCGGGGCTGTTCGCCGAGGTGTGCGATGGCGACCGGGTGTGGCGCGGTGCCGCGGGGGTCGCGGATGTGGCCACCGGTCGTCCGGTCACCGCCGACATGCGGCACCGGATCGGCAGCGTCACCAAGACCTTCACCACGGCGGCGGTCCTGCAACAGTCCGAGGCCGGCCGGATCGGACTCGACGCACCGATCGGCCGGTACCTCCCGGAACTGGTCCCCGGGGAGCGCGGGGAGGCGATCACGGTCCGGATGCTGATCAACCACACCAGCGGCCTCGCCGAATACCTCCCCTGCGCCTACCCCTCCCTCAAGGCATTCCCCGACCTCGCCGACACCGGACCGCAGAGCCTGGACGACCACCGACTCACCCGGTTCGACCCCGCCGAACTGATCGGACTGGGAGTCGCCGCACCCCCCGCCGGCACCCCGGGCGGCGCGCCGGGGCTGTACTCCAACACCAACTACCTGCTCCTGGGCCTGCTCCTGGCGAAGGTGACCGGCAGCACGGCCGAGCAGTGCATCACCCGGAACGTCATCGAGCGCGCCGGACTCCGGCACACCGAATTCCCCACCGGGCCACACATCGAGGGGCCGCACTCGCGGCTCTACGAGGCATGGTTCGGCATGATCGACCCGCTCCGCGACTACAGCGTCTACGACATGTCCTGGGTGGGGCCGTCGGCCTCCTTGATCTCGACCGTCGCGGACCTCAACCGCTTCTACGGCCTGCTGCTGGCCGGAAAGATCGTCAGCCCCTCGTCGCTGGCACAGATGCAGCGCACCGTCCGGGTCGTCTCCCAGGAGGGAAAACTGATCGACTACGGCCTCGGCCTGCACCCGATGGAAGGCCCCGGACAGGGTGTCTTCTGGGGCCATGGCGGCACGGTCTGGGGCGGGGGGACGCTGGCCATGGCCCGTGCCGACGGCGCGCGGCGGATGGCGGTCGCACTGAACACGCAGAGGTGGAACCGGCTCGACTCCTCCGGCAGGCCGCAGCCCCACCCCATCGACGACGCGCTCGCGGCTCTGTACCGCGTGGCGATGTACGGCTGACCCGGAGCGCAAGGGGTGCCGCCGGGACTCCGACACCTCTCCGCGCGGGTGTCGGCGTTCCGGGCCCTCGCGCTTGCCGATGGGGACGACCACGGGACTGGTGGGCCCGCGTGTCCATGAGTCGCGCACCCGCCGTGGCCGTCGGCCGATCGTCCCTCTGCGCCAGTGCTCTGCGGCATGATGACCGGTGTGAACACCGAGACACTGATAGATGTCTGGCAGCGGCTTCTCGCCGACCCCCACAAGTCGTGGGTGCTGTTCGAGCACGGCACTTGTGTCGTGCTGACCGCTCCGGAAGGGGAGCTTGCCGAACAGGCCACCGACCTCCTGGAGAAGTTCGGCCCGGCACGTGCGGGATCCTCGGCAGGAGACTTCGGGGTGATCGACCCCGAGGACGGCGAGGGATGGGTCGTCACCGGACATCACAACGACGTTCTCACCTATGTCGGCCCCGATGAGCCCCAGGACCGGTCGCAGATCGCTGTCGGACTGTTCGGACGTTCCAAGCGGCACCGGGACGGCACCGAACTTCGCATCGTCCACGTCGAGGACAAACGAGGCTCAGCGGAGCCGGCGTAAGGGCGGTACCGGCCGTTCGTGGGACGCTGATTCCGGCGTATCTCCCGGTTGATGGTCGACGGATTCCGCTCCAGCTCCGCTGCGGTCTTCCGCACCGACACCTTCTCCCGCACCCGGTCGGCGATGTGGATCCGTTCCTCCTGCGTCAGCTGCCGAGCGGGTCTCTTCCTCGTTGGTGCAGTGCCGTTGCGCCACCGTTTGCCGGTACGCCGGTTGTTGCCGACGAACGCGATCGGGAGCGGCAACGCCCGCATCCGCAAGGTCGTCCGCGCTCACCGCGCCCGGAGCACTCTGCGGAGAGGGGCCTGCGACTATGCGGCCGACTGCCCCGCCCGTTCGGCCTCGGCGCGCAGCCTGCCGGCCCGCTCGGCCGGGTCGTAGTCCGGTCCGACGCCCTCGATCAGCAGCACGTCGCCCTCGATGTGATCGGTGCGCAGCCGCAGGATGTCCCGGTAGGCGGGCGAGCCGTACCAGGCACGGGCCTCGGCCAGGCCGGGGAACTCGATCAGCACCATGCTGCCGGGCCATGTGCCCTCCACCACCTCGGCCGGCGGACCGTGAATGAGGAAGCGGCCCGCGAAGGGATCGAGGGTGGCCTGGATGCGTTCCAGATACTCGATGATGTCGGTGTGATGGCGGCGGCTGCGGAGATGGGCGAAGCCATAAGCGGACACGATCGGGCTCCTTCGTTCCGTTAGTCCCGGGGCGGTGCGACGACCAGAACGTAGCCAGGAGCGAGGGAAGAGGGCGATTACCCCGGAAGTAATCACAGCCGCAGACCTCGGCCACCCATGCCTCGGCCGGGCGGCCGTCGCCTGCGGCAAGACCGGCAGATGACTTCCGAACTCAGGTTCTGGCACAGCCCCCGGGAAGCCGCCCCAGGGGGTGGCGGTTCTGTTCGATGGGAAGAGGGCACCCCGTACAGACCCGTCAGCGGTCCCGCATTCTGGTCCACCACCAGCCGGACGTTGCCAACTCGATGTAGTTCGGCTCCGGCAGGGTACGGCGTTCCAGTTCTTCGTCGATGTGCGTGATCAGGCGGCCCAAGTCCCGTTCGGCTCCAGGAGGGAGGTGCCGCATCGCCCACTCCAGATCGTCGCGGGCATCGTTCATCCCGGGGGAGCAGAACACGGAGGCATCCAAGTACCGGCCGGGCTGCGCGAAAACCCACTCGATACGGGAGAGTGCGTCAGCGACCGCGTTGGGCCACATCTCCTGGTCTTCGACCCGGCGGATCGCTGCACGAGTCCGCGCGGAGACCCCACGGATCCTCAGGACCGGATACTGCCATCGTGGCCGCCACCACTCTGCACGGACGGCCTTGGGGCGCCTACGCGGCATTGCCCTTTCGGATCAACATGAGGCCATCCTGCCACGGTTGGGCCCCTGACTGGGCCTCGATTCGCACACCCGCCGGGAAGCATGCTTCCGAGGCGGCCGTTATCGGCTCCGGCGCCGGCGCCGAGGAACACCAGGTGCGGCACGGAGCGGGAGAACCGGTCGAGCCGGGTGACCTTCGGCGTGCCACTGTCTGCCGGCACTCCGGAGTCGGGTGGCGGGCAGACGTCGCCGGCCCGGATGGCGGGGCATGCCGGCTGCTCAGCCATGCCGACCGGCCCTGGTGATGAGTTTTCGCGACCGCACCCGTCACATGTATGACCGGACAGGGCGAGACGGAAGGACGACGTGATGAGCGCGGACACCATGCTGGAGGAGCCGGGTATGAGCGGGCTGGGGACGCGCGGTCCGGGCGAGGCCGACGAGTCGGGGTTCTCGGGGCTGGCCGAGCGGCACCGGCGGGAACTGCACGTGCACTGCTACCGGATGCTCGGGTCGTTCGAGGACGCCGAGGACACCGTGCAGGAGACGTTCCTGCGTGCCTGGCGGCGGCGGGAGACCTTCCAGGGGCGGTCGACGTTCCGGGCCTGGCTCTACCGGATCGCCACCAACGCCTGCCTGGACCTGCTCGCCAAGCGCCGCCCCGAGCCCGCGACCGGCGGCGAGGTGCGGTGGCTGCAGCCCTACCCGGACCGGCTGCTCGACGAACTGCCCGCGGATGACGCTGACGAGCCGGAGACCGTCGCCGTCGCGCGGGAGACGATCGAGCTGGCGTACCTGGTCGCGGTCCAGCACCTCGCGCCGCGCCCGCGGGCCGTGCTGATCCTGCGGGACGTGCTCGGCTGGCCGGCGAAGGACGTCGCGGAACTCCTCGGCGACTCCGTCAACTCCGTGAACAGCGCGCTGCAGCGCGCCCGGGCCGGGATGAGGGAGCACCTGCCCGCGGAGCGGCAGGACTGGACCGGCGGAGAGGAGGACGCCACCATGCGTGAGCTGGTGCACCGCTACACCGAGGCCAGCGTGGCCACGGACGTCAAGGCGCTCGCCTCGATGCTGCGGGACGACGTCCGCTTCTCGATGCCGCCCACGCCCGGCCTGTACGTCGGCCGCGACGCGGTGGTGAACTTCTTGATCGAGAGCGGCTTCGAGGGCATGACCGGTCTGCGCGCCGTTCCCACCTCGGTGAACCGGCAGCCCGCCCTGGCCTTCTACCTCTGGCGGCAGTCCGAGGGCGCGTACCTGCCGCTGACGATCGACGTCCTGCGCGTCACCGGCGGGACGATCACCGAGATCACCACGTTCCACGACGACCGGTTCCCGCGGCTCGGGCTGCCGGAGCGCCTGCCGGCCGACGGGACCGAGTGACCCGGTGCAAACGCTCGCGCTGCGCCCCGGCGCACGCATCACCGTGATCGCAAAGGAATGGCACAACGCGTTCTGCGTCGTCACCCGTGGCCGGGTGCGGCTGGAGCTACCTGACGGCGAGCCGGGGCCGCTTCTCGGACACGACGCCGCGTTCTGGCTCCGCGGCACCGGCGTCCGCGCCCTGCACAACCCCTGCCGTCGCACGGCCAGGGTGCGCATCATCACTCCGCCCGGAAGCCGGGCCCTTACCGAATGACGAGAGGAACGACATGAACGGCATGAAGGAAACCGCCGTCGTAACCGCCCCGGGCGCCGACCGCACCAGCCGTCCCCACCGACTCCGCCGCCTCGTCGGCACCGGCTTCATCGCCGCGCTCGCAGCGGCGGCGGCCACCACGTCGGCCGCCTCGCTCGCCCGGCTCGCCGGCGCCGACTTCGAGGTCCATGGTGGCGAGACCATCCCGCTGTCCGGCATCGCCGTCGTGACCGGCTTCTTCTCGGCCGTGGGCATCGTCATTGCCGCCGCCCTGCTGCGCCTGAGCGCTCGCCCCGCCGAGCGATTCGTGTGGACGGCCGTGTCGTTGACCGCCATCTCGCTGATCCCGCCCCTTCTCTCCGGGGCGACCATGGCCACCACCACTGCCCTCCTCGGGCTGCACCTCGTCCCCGCAGCGGTGATGATTCCGACCCTGACGCGGAGTCTGGGCACCCGAGCGGGCTGACGTTCTCCGACGGCCATCTCCGTCGTCGGTGCCCTCGGCCCGGTCTTCCTCACGGCGGCGACAGCATCCGCCACCGGTGCTTCGAGCGTCTTCTCCCCATCGGCCACCGGAAAAGTCACCCGCCGCACCGGGTCGGACGGCTCCGACGGGCCGCCTCCGGGTGGGCCTGCCTCCCGGCATAGCGTTCACTCTCAATCATTGCAATGAGTGAAGTGGCTTTCGTTGCATTATCCATCAAGGTGTTGCAACAATTGCAAGGCTTTTACCTGTATGAATGTCAATTCTGCGCAACGAGAGTGTTGTCGAGATCTGGAAAGCAACGTAGCTTTTCTCGTGTCGGAAACAACGAGTGAGCACAGGAGAGCATCATGCAGAGCTTCGCCATCACCGCCCCGGTCTCCGCCGTTCTGGACGTCCCCGCGGGGCGTATCCAGGTGATCGCCGCGGACCGGGCCGATGCCACGGTCGAGGTGCGGCCCGTGAACCCCTCCAAGGGCCGGGACGTGAGGGCGGCCGAGGGGACCAGGGCCGAGTACGCCGACGGGATCCTGCGGATCGAGACCCCGGCGGACGGCCGGTACACCGGCCCCGGCGGGTCGGTCGAGGTCACCGTCCAACTGCCCGCCGGCTCGCACGTGGAGGCGAGGGCCGCCGCCGCGGAGTTCCGGGCCGTCGGCCGGCTCGGGGACCTCGCCCTGGACGGCGCCCACCACCGGACCAAGATCGACGAGGCCGCGAGCGTCCGCCTCACCGCGGTCGACGGCGACATCGAGATCGGACGGCTGGAGGGCCCCGCCGACATCAGCACCCACCGGGGCGACATCCGCATCACCCGGGCCACCCACGGCACGGTCGCCCTGCGCACCGGCTCCGGCAACATCACCATCAACGCCGCCCCCGGCACCTCCGCCACCCTCAACGCCGGCACCACCCACGGCCGCATCAGCAACACCCTCAAGAACGACGGCACCCCCACCCTCGACATCCACGCCACCACCCCCATGGGCGACATCACCGCCCACACCCTCTGACAACCCACAGCCACCCACCCGCAGTCTCCGCACAAGACGCTCCACACGACCAGGAGGAACCCGTGAAGAACAACACAGCATCGACCCGCACGCAGTGGACCGGCATGGTGCCGGTCGACGACACGGCCCTGGCCGTCACCGACAGCGGCGGCCCCGGAATCCCCGTGATCTACCTCAACGGCCAGTTCGCCACCCAGGGTTACTGGCGGCGGGTCATCGCCGAACTGGGAACGGAATGGCGGCACATCACCTACGACGAGCGAGCGCGCGGCAGGAAGTCGAAGCGTTCGGCGGACTACTCCTTCGAGGCGGCCGTCCGCGATGTCGACGCCGTTCTGGAGGCCAGGGGCGTGGACCGGGCACTGGTGGTGGGCTGGTCCTACGGGGCGGTCGTCGGCGCGCACTGGGCCGCCCGGAACCCGGGACGCACCCTGGGCGCGGTCCTGGTCGACGGCGCGTTCCCGTACGACTGGCTCGACGAGGCCATGGAGCAGCGGATCCGGAAGATGTTCCGGCGGATGGGCTGGTTCCTGCCGCTGCTGCGCCCGACGGGCCTGGCCCCGCGGATGACCGCCGAACAGCAGGCGGACAGCAACATCGAGCTCGGCAGGCTCTCCCGCGAGCGCGAGCTGGGCCCCGTCCTGGACAACCTCACCGTCCCGGTGCGGTACGTGGTCGCTTCGGGCACGTCCTTCGGAAGCCGGGGCGACGAGCAGGAACGGATGCGCACCGGCCTCGACGCGGCGACCGTCCGCAACCCGAACATCCGGATCAGCGCGAAGGTCGCCGGCAACCACGGTGCGATCCTCAAGAAGGAGTTCCCGGCCATCGCCGAGGCCGTGCGCGAGGTCGCCGCCCTCGACCGCACGGCATGCTGAGAACGGACCGCCCGTCGGCCGAGCAGTACGAGGAAGTCATTGCCGCTGCCAATGAGGCCGCGAGCCATGAGGGGCACCGGCAAAGCCTGCTCGGCGAGTGCCGGATGCGGTGCACCGGTCACTACGTCGTCCTCCGCTCCGGCGACAGGCCGACTCCCCTGGGAATCTTCGGGTTCTCAGGGGGCCGGCAGTGCTTCGCCCCATCGAGTCGCCCTGCCCGACGACGGGCGTTTCCAGGATGTGAAGCCGGGGATGCCGAGCGGCTCCGGGACGGGACTTCCGCCCTCCGGCGAGGAACTCGCCGAACCGAATGAGATCGGCAGGTGAGGCCGGATGGCGGACGGGGAAGATCCCGACGGAAAGGTTCGGGCCGGGCCCCCGACCCGGCGGCCGGCCCGTCCGTCGTCGGGTGTGAGCTGAAGAAGTACGCCGACGTCGATGGCAGAACCGCTTCTACGACACCGGCGACGACGTGCCCACGGACGGCGTGGTGCGCAAGGACTGGCGCGAGGCAGTCGTCGACGACCAGGGCCGCATCGAGCGCATCCCCTATGAGCTGTGCGTCCTGGCCGCACTGCGGGACGCGGTCCGCCGCCGCGAGATCTACGTCCAGGGCGCAACCCGGAGGACGACCTGCCCGGCGACTTCGAGGCCATCCGCGCCGTGAACCACGCCGCCGATTCGTCACCCGATGAACCCGAGGGCGTTCATCGCGGACCTGAAGAAGCGCATCACCGCGGGCCTGGGCCGGCTCTCCGGCGCGCTCGCGGACGGGAGCGCGGGCGGGGTGAAGGTCGCCGCCAGCAAGGGCGAGCCGTGGATCACCGTTCCAAAACTGGAGCCGTTGGCCGAGCCCGCCGGCCTGGCTGCGCTCAAAGACGAGGTCACACGCCGCTGGGACGTTCTGGACCTCTTGTCCGGGCGACCGGCGACCGGCGAGCGGCGACCGGCGAGCGCGGCGAGAGCGAGGCGGCGCTGCGGCACGTGCGTCGGCACTTCATCACCGTCGACAACCTCCGCGCCGCCGTGGCGAAGCTGGTGAACGCCACCTTCACCGCCCGCGACACCGCATGGTGGGGCCAGGAGAACGCGTGCACCTCGCACTCGAAGAACTCGGCCGCGCGGTCCGTACGGTCTTCGCCTGCGACTACCTGGCCGGCCTGGACAAGGGGCCCGTCGAAACTTCGATGCCCGCCCTGTACCTGCTCCAGTCCGCACCCGTCCACGTCAACACCCCGCTGGTCCAGCAGGTCCTGGCCGAACCGGCCTGGGCATCGAGGCTGACCGGCGAGGACCGGCGCGGCCTGACCGCGCTGTTCTGGTTCGACGTCAACCCATACGGCACCTTCCGCCTCGACCTGGGGCCGGGGCTTGGTGCCCCGCCCCAAGCCCCGGCGGAGGCCGTCGCCCATCTGGCCGTGGAGACACGATGAAGGGCTTCGCCGACCTCATCGCCGGCCTGGGACGAGTAGCGTGGCGGGCGCTCGACCTGATGCGCGTCTGGGCCGCTCGCGACCGCGCCGCGATCGTGGAGCATTGCGCGCACCCAGGAGGCGGACCAGCCGGTGCAGCCGCCGTGCTCGTCGCGCTGTCTCGGCTGCCGAGCGCCTCGTCACTGTGGTTGTGCGTGTGCCGCCCTGGCGTCGGGTTCGCGGTGCGTGCCCGGGAAGGCGGTCTGCAAACCGATGGCCTGGGCGACGGCTTCTGAGTGTGTCAGCTGAGGATGGTGGCCCGCGCCGGCAACCACTGTCACGGTGGCGTGGGGGAGAGTGTCCAGCAGCGACTGTCCCTCCGCGGTGAGCGGGTCGTCGGAGCCCAGGACGATGTGGACACGGCCTGGGTAGTGCTGCAGCCTGGCCTGGAGGTCGGCACGCCACCGCGGGTTCGCCGTGGCGGCCAGAAGCCCGGCGGCGGTGGCCCCGACGGTGCCGCGGCGAAGATCCGCGACCGTCGACCGGAGCGCGGCCGCGTGGCCCGTGGCGCCGGTCAGCCGCTCGGCCAGCGCCTCGGGGGGTGTCCGCCTCAGGTACCAGCGGGTCAGGGCCGGCCGCCTGGCGACGCGGGGCGGGGGCCCCTGCAGGAAGAACGGTGACACCAGCGTGAGTTGATCCACCGCATCGGGGTGGGCGGCCGCGGCGTCGACGGCGGCCGCGGCGCCGATGGAGTGACCCACCAGGTGACGGGCACCGGTCTCGGTGACCAGCGCGGTCAGCCAGGACCGCCAGTCCTCGCGGCGGCCGGCGCTCATGCCCAGCCCCGGCAGGTCGACGGCGCGCGCGTGCCCGACCGCCGCGACGACCGGGGCCCAGGTGTCGGCGTTGACCGGCAGACCGGGCAGCACCACCGTGGGTGCGCCTGCCTCGCCGAGCTCGAAAGTCCGTATCCCGCCCACCTGGGTGAATCGTCTGTCACCTGCGGGGGCGTCGCCGAAGCGGTGGGCTGCGAGGTGGTCGGCCCAGCGGCGGATCGTCGTGGCGGTGTCCGGCATGGCCAGCCCGTGCCGGGCGGCGAAGGCATGGGCCGAATCGGTCGGGTAGCGGTCGGTCGACAAAAACGTCAGGGTCTCCGGATCGGCCTTGGTGAGCCACTGGGGCAGCCGCTTGAGCAGGGACACCGGGATCCGTGTCCTGGGTGCCTTGACCTCGTAGTGCTCCGCTATGAGCGTGAGCAGGTCGGGCAGTGCGGGCGTGTCGTCGTCCAGTGTCCAGTACGCAGTGCGGTGGGCGGCCTCGTCCATCGGGAGCAGCGTCATGAAACGGGCGAGGTAATCGACCGCGAGCACGGGGAGGAACGTGTGTCCGTTTCCCGGGAGCGCGGGAAGCGAGCCGTGCCAGAGGTCTTTCATGTTGGAGGCGAGTCCGAGGTACTGGTCGGTCTCCCCGGTGGCGCTGTCGCCGATTACGCTGGCCGGGTTGACGATGGACCAGGGAACGCCCGACTGCTCTGCCAGGTACTGGAAGACGGCGTCCGCCTCGGCCCTGGATGCCTCGTAGGCGCCCAGGGCCCGGTAGGTCTCCTGTCGGTACTCCTCGCTCCACAGGGCGGCGTCCTGCCCGCCCACGCGATATCCGGAGACCTGAACCAGGCGGCGCAGGTTCGGCAGCCGCGCCGCGAACGCGACGACCGCGCGGACGCTGTCGACGTTGGCGCGGCGCGCCTCGTCCACCGACATGCCGAACCGGTAGGCGCCGGCGCAGTTGTAGATCTCGGTGATGTCGTCGCACTCGCCGTCGATCAGTGACGCCTTGGCGAAGTCGACCCGGAGGTCGGGCGGGACCCGGTCGTACCCGCGCCCGGCCAGCCACCGGGTCAGCCGCTGGTAGGACTCATGGCTCCGGTTGGCCGTGCTGACTCGAACGCCGGCCCGGCCGAGCGCGAGTACCAGGTGGCGCCCGATGAGGCCGCTCGCACCCAGCACCAGTGCATGCCTGTTCTCCTGGCTCATGCCGAAGCCTCCGCGCTCTGTTCCAGCAGCACGGCGATCGCCTGGGCGGCGCAGTGCAGCGGCTCGGTGGACCGCTGGGCACGCGAGACGATCACCGCTCCTTCCACCATGCTGACCACGGCTGTCGCCAGGGCCCGGGCGACGGGGCGAGGACGACCCTGCGCACTGAGCAGATCACTCACCGGCGCGATCCATGACTCGAAGGCATGGGCGCAGGCGTCTCGCAGACGTTCGCTCTGCGCACCCATTTCCAGTGTCACCACCGAGACCGGGCATCCCAGCTGGAAGTCGCTGTCGTCGAGTATCCCGGCCAGTTCGTCGATCACCCGGCGCACCACTTCACCCGGCGTGACCGCCCCTTGCGCCGAGTCGGCGACGAGAGCGCCGAACCGCGCGGCCGCCAGCTCGATGGCCTTCTCTCCGAGGGCCTCCTTCCCCTGAGGGAAGTGGAAGTAGAGCGACCCCTTCGGGGCGCCCGCGTGCTCCACCACCGTGTTGACTCCCGTGCCGCTGTAGCCGTGCCGCTGGATCAGCTCCAGCATCGATTCCGCCAGGCGCGAGCTGGTCCTGGCTCCCTTGGTTCCATCCATGACTCAAGAATAGACCGGTCTATAGATTTTGGGAAGCGCCGCCCGGCGCCCCGAGCCGGAGGCCGCCGTGAAGCTCGCCGGGGAGATCCGCTCCTCCGGCGTCGCCGTGACCCTCGTCGTCCACGAGCACAAGCGGCTCGGCCGCGGCATCGGACTCGCCATGCTCGCGGAAGAGCTCGAAGCCGGCGACGTCGGCCTGGAGTTCCTCACCGGGGAACTGAAGGGCTCGCACGACCCCTCCGGCATCGTGTTCACCGTGCTCGCGGCCATGTCCGGCAGGGAGCGCGAGCACATCCGTGACCGTGTCGAAGCCTTTGAGGCGGTTGGCGGCGCGTTCGACGGTGTTGCGTTTCTTGTGGCGCTCGCTGTCGAAACCGGTGGGCCGGCCGCCTCGGGAACCCCGGCACTTCCCATGTCTCTGCTGGTCGAGACGTTCGGGGATGGTGTGCCGGATTTCGCCCCCTCCGCATCCGTCGGATCACCGCGGCCCGTCAGTCGGTTTGTCCCCGCCACCCCGCCTGTGTCAGGAGATCCGAGAAGCAGTGCCTGGCCGACCATGATCGTTCGCACCGGGATTTCCTGTACCCCAACCACTCGCACCCGGTCGTGCGGGTCGGGCAGGTCGTTTCCGGTCCGGCCCCGACGTTGACGTACCCGAGGTAGTGAAACGTATCATCGGTCGCATTCGCAGGTCCGGACCCGCGAATGCGCCCTAGAGTGGGCGGAGGAAGTCAACTGTTCAGGAGGTGCGCGGCATTGGTCAGCATCAGGGAGGTCGCCGAGCGGGCGGGCGTCTCCGTGGGGACGGTGTCGAAGCACCTGAACACACCGCACCGGGTGGCTCCGGACACCGCGAAGCGGATTCGCCGTGCGATCAAGGACCTCGGCTATGTGCGCAACGAGGCGGCTCGGCAACTGCGGGCGGGACGGAGCAACACACTGGCCTTCGTCGCGCTGGAACTCAGGAACCCGTTCTTCGGCGAGGTGGCGCACGCGGTGGAGCGGCGCGCGGCGGAGAACGGGCTCTTCCTGCTGCTCGCGAGCAGCGACGGCGATCCGGTGCGGGAGTCGCAGTACATCGACATGTTCGTGCAGCAGCGGGTGCGCGGCCTCATCCTCGCCTCCGGGACGACGCGGGACGCGGATCTCGAACTGCTCGCGGCACGTGACATCCCCACGGTCCTGGTCGACGCGTACGGTCCGTCGGACCACTTCTCGTCCGTCTCCGTGGACGACGTGCTGGGCACCAAGAACGCCGTGACCCATCTGATCGAGCAGGGGTGCCGCTCGATCGCCTTCGTGGGCGGTCCGTACACGGTGCGGCAGATCGCCGAGCGGATCGAGGGCGCCCGGCAGGCCGTGGCGGCTCATTCCGGGGTGCGGCTCGAAGTGCTGCCGACCGACGAGCGGACCGTCGCGGCGGGACGGCACGTCGGCGACGCCATCGTGGCGCGCCGGGCGCGGGAGCGGCCGGACGGCATCGTCGCCGCGAACGACATGGTCGCCACCGGCCTCGTGCAGGCCTTCGGGGAGCGGCCCGGCCTGCGCATTCCTTCCGACATCGCGCTGGTCGGCTACGACGACATGGAGTTCGCGGCGACCACACTGGTGCCGCTGACGACGGTGCGGCGACCGCGCGACATCTTCGGGAAGACGGCGGTCGACCTGGTGAGGGACCAGTTCGAGGCCGAGGACCGGTTGCCGGTCCGCACGATTGTGATCCGGCCGGAACTGGTCGTGCGGGCCAGCTCGTTGCGGCGTTCACCCTCCGGTTCGTGAGCGGTTCCCGGTCCGTGAGCGGCGCCGCCCGGTTCCTCGGTGAGCTGTGCGGTCACCCGCCCCGCACCGGGGCGGGCCGCGCCCGCAGTTCGAAGCCGGCGTCGGGCGAGGTGCACCGCAGGTCCAGGCTGTGCACCGTCGTGGTCGTGCCGTCATGCCGTACGTGGGGGTGGTGCAGCACTCGCGCCTCCCAGGCGCTCGCGTCGTAGGACAGCAGGAGGCCGGCCCCGTCCCCCCGGACCAGTGCCCGGCCCGGAGCGTCCAGGGCGATGGGCGCGAAGGAGACGAACCGCTCGGTGATCTCGACGGGCTCCTCGGCGGTGATGCGGTCGCGCAGGACGAGGTGTCCCTCGGCGAAGGTGAACTCGCGGACGAGGGAGGACAGGGCGGGTACCGGGTAGGCGCGGGAGATGTCGAGCCGGAACAGGCTGTGCTCCCGGGTCCGTTCGGCCGTGAGGACCTCGGCGGCGGCCTCGCGGGAGGCGTGCTGGGGGGTTCCGTCGATCAGCGGGACGCTGTGTCCCCGGGAGCCGGTGCACAGGATGTCGTAGCGGCCGGGGCCGAAGTACTGGCCCGAGTAGAAGCCCTGGCCGAGTTCGGCCAGGAGCGGTTCGCCGTCGACGGCGAGGACGAAGCTGCCCACGTCGTTGTGGTTGTGGAGCTCGTCGTTGTGTCCCCCCTTCGCGGCGAAGGCGACATGGTGGCCGTCGGCGGTGGTGGTGCGGGCGATCATCCACTGCACGTCGCGGAAGTAGCAGCCGGTTCCGGCGGGGGACTCGGCCTCTCGGGCGGGCCGGGGCGGCTCGGGGTCGGCGGTCCAGACCAGGGAGCGCAGGGCCGTCGCCCAGGAGCCCATGGAATTCACGGGCTCCTTCTCCAGACGGTCCGGGGAGGGCGGGGCGAGAGCGGGGAAACGCCGGCGCAGGCGTGCGGCGAGGCCCGGGTCGACGGTGCTGTGCGGGGGACTGTCGGAGAACGCGGCGGTGGCCGTGCCGGAGAGGAAGACGCGCTCCGGGAACCGGGCGATCTCCTCGACCTTGCCCGTGGGGTCGTCGAAGAGGTCGATCCGTCCTGCGGTGCGGCGGTGCAGCCCGTCCGCGTAGATGGTGAAGAAACCGAACCCGTAGCTCCAGTAGGCGAGTCCTTCGGGGCAGGCGCCGTCGTCGCCGTAGCCGGACAGGAAGCAGCGCATGGCCGCGATCATCCTGGAAGTGATCTGCGCGAGGACGGCCGTGCCGCCGAGGTCGTCGTCCGGGCCGCCGGTTTCGTCGAGGAGGTGGAGGGCGGCCATGCCCACGGAACAGGCGCACACCGCCGACCAGTTGGTTCTCGCGCTCTCCCACCAGGGCGCGGGGCGGTTCAGCATCGGCCGCAGGACCCGGCGCGACACCTCCTGCCGGATCCGCTCGGCGACCAGTGGGCTCAGCCGCTCCGCGAAGAGGTGGCGCAGTTCGGCCAGGGTGAAGGCGGTCTCGGCGGCGAACAGATCGACCTGTTCGTCGTGCGGGTGCGAAGGGTGCGGGTCCAGCAGGCCGTCGATGTGGGCCGGCAGGGCCCAGGAGTATTCGTCGCAGACGGCCCAGACGAGGTCCTCCAGCGGTGCCAGGTCCATGTCCGGCCGGCAGAGGGCGGTGAGGGCCAGGTCGGTGAGCCTGTTGCGGCGGGCCCGGAAGTACACGTCCTGGAACGGAGCCCGCGACCCGTCCTCGGCGTAGCGCCTGTACAGCGAGAGCGGCAGGGGCTCGATACTCGCGGACGCCCACTTCTCGGCCCGTGCGGCGATCGCCCGCAGGACGGGTCCGCCGAGGGGCGCCGCCCGTACACGTTCCCACAGCTCCGGGGAGCGGTACCCGGCGATCAGGTCCTCGCGCCGCCCGGCACGCAGGGCCTTCACCACGTCGTCCATCACATGTTCCTTTTCTTGGGAGGCCGAGGGTTCTCGGGGAGCCGAGGGCCGGGGAGGACGGCCCTCGGGGATGCCGGGGCCGGGGGACGGCCCTCGGGGATGCCGGGCCCGTCCTATGCCGTACGGGAGAACTCTTCCCGGCCGATCGAGTGGGCGAGCGGTCGCCCGTGGGTGAGGCGTTCCACCTCGCGGACGGCGCCGTCACCGAGGCGGCGCACCTCGTTTCCGGCCGAGCCGGCGACGTGCGGCGTCAGCACCACGTTGGGCAGGGTCCACAGCGGCGAGGCGGGCTCCGGCACCTCCGGCTCCGTGACGTCGAGCACGGCATGGATCCTGCCGGTGGCCAGCTCCGCCACGAGGGCGTCCTGGTCGACGAGTGCGCCGCGCGCGGTGTTGATGAACGTGGCCCCGTCGGGCAGCAGCCGCAGGTGCCCGGCGGTGATCATCCCCCGGGTGGCATCGAGCAGCGGGGCGTGCAGCGAGACGATCTGGCAGCGTGTCATCAGCTCTTCCAGGGACGCCGACCGGGCACCCAGCCGTACCGCCTCCGCCGGGGTCGTATACGGATCGTGCAACAGGACCTCCACGTCGAAGGGGCCGAGCAGGTCGAGCACCCGTCGGCCGACGCGGGAGGCCCCGACGATCCCGACACGCGGCCCGTACAGGCCCCGCCCGCCCGGCGGTTCGGACCCGTCCCGCACGGCGCGGTGCGTCCGGTAGTCGTGCTGGGCGGCGAACACCGCCTTTCCGCCGAGCAGGATCATCGCCAGCGTGTACTCGGCCACGGGCCGCGCGTTGTGGTCCGCCTGGGAGGACACGGCCACGCCGCGGGCGAGGTCCGCCTCGTCCACCAGGGTGCGGACGCTGCCCGCCGTGTGCACGAGAGCGCCGAGACGCGGGGCGAGTTCGCGCAGGCCGTGGCCCTGCGTGGTGGTCCCCCAACCGGTGACGAGGATGTCCGCGGCGGCGAGCACCCGGGCCGCCCGCGGGTCCGCGAGTGCGCCGCCCGCCGGGCTGACCCGGACATCTCCGCACTGTTCGAGCCGGTGCCAACTCTCCTTGCTGAACAGGTGGTTGCGGGTTTCGTCCGGGAGGGCGACGACGATGCCACGGGGAGTAAAACGATTCATCCTCGTGACGCTAGGTCGCATGCCGTGGACCGTCAAGAAGATGGACATGGCGAACCGTGATTCGAACTTTTCTCTGCTTACTTCATTGACTCGCTCACCGCTTGAGGGCTAGCTTCCAGGAAATTCGAGTGAAACCTTTCACCCCACGGGTGTGGCCAGTCCCCTCGGCTCGGAGCCGCTCCCGGAGGAAGGAAACGAGCCATGGTGAGTCCCGTCGCGGAGCGGACAGCCGCCGCCCCGACGCCGCAGCTGAAGGGGGAGACGCGGTCCGGGCGCCGCTTCCCCTGGTTCGTCTACGTCGGCCTGCTGCCCCTGTTCGTGCTTCTCGGCCTGCTGGCCTACTATCCGGCGTTCAGCGGCGTCTACCACTCGCTCTTCGACTGGCGCCCGGGCTTCGACTCGTCGTTCGTGGGCCTGGACAACTACCGCACGATGTTCGCGGACGACCTGTGGTGGGACTCGTTCAAGAACCTGGGGTACATCTTCGTCGTCAGCGTCACGGTGATGTGGGTCCTCCCGCTGCTGGCCGCCGAGCTGGTGATCAGCCTCCGCAGCGAGCGGCTCCAGTTCCTCTTCCGCACGGTGCTGATCGTGCCGCTCGCCTTCCCCGGCGTGGTGACGGTCCTGGTGTGGTCGTTCATCTTCGATCCCAACGACGGCATGCTGAACCGGGCCCTCGGCGCGATCGGCCTGGAATCGCTCGCGCACAACTGGGTCGGCGATCCGGCGACGGCCCTTCCGTCCCTGCTCGTGATCGGCTTCCCGTGGGTGGCCAGCCTGCCGTTCCTGGTCTTCCTCACCGCACTGCAGAACATCCCCAAGGAGGTCTTCGAAGCGGCCTCCCTCGACGGCTGCGGCAGACTGCGACGGGTCTTCAGCATCGACCTCCCGCTGATGGCGGCGCAGATGAAGCTGCTGTTCTTCCTCGCGACGATCTCCGTCCTGCAGTTCGGGTTCGCTGCGTACCTGGTGACCGGCGGCGGCCCCGACAACGCCACCCAGGTGCCGGTCCTGCGCATGATCGGTGTCGCCTTCGAGGGCAGCGACTGGGGATACGCCGCCACGCTCTCGACCACTCTCTTCATCATCACCGCTCTGCTCAGCGGCGTTCTCACGCTGGTCCGCAGGAAGGGGAACACCGATGTCCGAGCGCTCTGACGTGCTGACGGCACAGCGGACCCGGCCCGCACCCCGCCCGGTGCGGACCGAGGCCCGCGACACCGGCGCGGCCACCGCCCGCAGGCGCCGCGAGGGCGGGAGCCGGATCCGCCAGGGCGCCGTGATCCTGGTGCTCACCGCGATCGCCCTGGTGGCACTGTTCCCGTACCTGTTCATGCTCATGACGTCGTTCAAGACGAACCAGCAGTTCAACGACAGCTACTGGGTCCCGACCTGGCCACTGCGCCTGGAGAACTACAGCGCCGCCTGGCAGCAGATCCAGCCCTACTTCATCACCTCGCTCCTGGTCGCGCTCGCCGCGATCGTCGGAACCGTGGCCCTGTCGTCGGTCGCCGGATTCCTCTTCGCCCGCTACGAGTTCGTGGGCCGACGGGTGCTGTACGGGATGATCGTGATGCTGATGATGGTGCCGCCGGTGGCGAGCCTCATCCCGATGTTCGTGCTCATGCGCGACCTGGGCCTGCTCAACACGATGACGGTCCTGATCCTTCCGCACATCGCGAGCAGCGTCGTCCTGGCGACCATCCTGATGCGGACCTTCGTCGCGCAGATCCCCCAGGAGCTGTTCGACGCCGCGCGGATCGACGGGGCGAGCGGCCCCCGCATGTTCCGATCCCTCGTCCTGCCGCTGTCGATGCCCGTCATCGGTACGGTCTCGCTGCTGACGGTCATCAGCGTGTGGAACGACTTCTTCTGGCCGCTCCTCGTGATCACCGAGGACAAGCTCCGCACCATCCCGGTCGGCCTCGCCTTCTTCAAGGGGCAGAACGCCACCGAATGGGGACCGCTGTTCGCCGGTTACACACTGGCCAGTCTGCCCCTGCTGCTGCTCTTCACGTTCCTCTCCAAGTACTTCCTCGCCGGAGTACAGGGCGGCCTGCCCGGCACCGGCAAGTAGCACCCCGCCGCCCCCGGCGCCCTCCCGGGACGGCCCTCCTCCCCCGCCCATCCCCTTTCCCCTCACGGAAGGCACTGCCATGCGCTCCAGACTCCGCCGCTCGAAAGGCACGGCGTCGTGCGCCGCGCTCGGACTCACCGCCGTGCTCGCCCTCGCCGGCTGCTCGGCCTCCGACTCCGGCGTGGCCGCCGACGGCACGGTGGAGATCACCCTCGCCGGGCCCAACCAGTGGAACGCCCAGTCCGGCACCTTCGGCAAACCCTGGGAAGAACTCATCGCCGAGTTCGAGAAGGCGGAGCCGAAGATCAAGATCAGGACGAACGTGCTGCCGCTGGCCGACTTCGCCAAGACGCTCGGCACCCAGCTCTCCGCCGGCACCGCCCCGGAACTCGTCTTCTACCAGGTCCCGCACCAGCCGTACATGGTCCACACGCTCGACGACGAGCTGGCCGAGCCGAATCCGTACGTCTCCGGCAACAAGAAGTGGGCGGACCTCTTCGACCCGAAGTACTACGGTCCCGACAAGGGCATCAACGCCGAGGGCAAGAAGGAACTCCTCCCGTTCAACGTCGTGTCGACCGGCCTCTACTACAACGAGAAAGCCTTCAAGAAGGCGGGCGTCGAGGCCCCGGTGAAGACCTTCGACGACCTGATCACCGCCTGCGGGAAGCTGAAGAGCGCCGGATACACCCCGCTGGCCATGGACAGCTCACCGGCCGGCCTCGGCTGGACGATCAAGACGATCTCCAACATGCTGCTCGACAAGTACTACGACAAGCTGAACGTGTACGCGCCCGACGGCTCGAAGGGCAGGAGCGCCACGGTCACGGACAAGGCGCGCATCAGGGCCATCGCCACCGGAGACCTCGATGCCACCAGAACCCCCGAGGTCGCGGAGTCGGTGAAACTGCTCAAGCAGGTCTTCGACACGTGCGCCACCGAGAACTGGTCCGGCATCGCCCCGTCCTCCGCCTCCATCGTCAACGTACGCGACTTCAGCTCCGGCAAGGCCGCCATGGCCTGGGGCACCCCCTTCGGCTACGGAGGACTGACCGGGGTCGAGGGCAAGGTCTCCAGCATGCCCTTCCCGACCATCACCAAGGCCACCACACCGCTGTCCACCGACGCACCGGCGCGGTTCGGCGCCGAGGCCGGCGGCACCAGCTACATGATCCCCTCGACGGTGAAGGGCGCGAAGTACGACGCCGCGCTCAAGTTCCTGCAGTGGATGAGCGTGCCCGGGAACACCCAGGACTGGCTGAACGCCACCGGGGCGCTGCCCGTCCTCAAGGGCGCCGAGGCACCCGAGGCCACCAAGTCCATGGCGCAGGGGGTCTGGAGCGAGAAGATGCGGACCGGCGGCCAGCCGGACGCACCCAAGGGCGTCACCGTGACGAGCCTGTACGACGGCTACCTCCTCGGCTCGAAGTCCCTGGACAAGACCCTTGAGGACCTCGAAGCCTCCTGGCGCAAGCTCGCCCGGGAACAGATCAAGGCCCACGGCTGGGACGACGAACCCTGGGCCAAGGGCTGAGGCGGCCACCACCATGAGGACACCCCGCACACACAGGACCCTGGCCGCGGTCGCCGGAGCGCTGCTGCTGCCGGCCGTGCTGCAACCACAGCCGGCCGGTGCGGCCGAGAGCCACACCTACTACGTGAACAACACCCCCGGCAGCAACTGCGACAACGACCACCCGGGTACCGACCCCGACGCCCCCTGGTGCGGCTTCGCCCCGGCCAACGCCCACACCTACCTCCCCGGGGACCGGCTGCTGCTCGCCCGCGGCGCGGTCTTCGCCGAGGGCCTGGCCGTCGAGGGCGCGGGCAGCCCCACCGCCCCCGTCACGATCGACGCGTACGGCGAGGGACCGCGCCCCCGCATCGTGAAGAACGCTCTCGACACCGGCCTGCTGCTCAAGAACCCGTCGTACTGGACCGTGCGCAACCTCGACGTCGGCTCCACCACCGGTGGCAGGAGCGACATGCGCTACGGCATCCGGGCGGCCTTCACCACACCCGGCCACAAGGGCCTGGTCCTCGAGGACCTCCGCGTCCACGACTCCCGCGTCGCGGGCCTGCACATCGTCAACAACGGCGAGTACGGCATCACGCGGCCCGTCCTCGAAGGACTGCGCATCAGCCGGGTCGAGAGCACCCACAACGCGCACGGCATCGTCACCAGCACCAACAGGAGCGCCACCGACCTTCCGCCCGAACGGGTACCCGGCAAGAGCGGCGAGAACGCCTTCACCGACGTCGTCGTCGACCAGGTGTACCTGCACGACGACAACAACAACGGCGACCCGGCCGACGTGCCCTCCCAGGTCGACGTGGGCTGCCCGGACGGCCTCGCCCTGGGCAACGTGACGAACGCCGTCGTCACCAACTCCGTGCTCCGCAACGAGGCCGCGTGCCGGACCACCTACGGCACCGCGGCGATCTACCTCGGCAACGCCAGGAACGTCCTGATCGCCAACAACATCGTCACCGACACCCCCAACACCGCCAACCCCGACATGGTGGCCATCGACCACGAGTCACGGACCAGCCTGATCACCATCCGGGGGAACTACTTCGCCGACAACCACGGCGGCGGCATCGAGTACCTCGCCATCCACGGCGCGGACGACTTCCACACCGACGACAAGGTCGTGGACAACGTCTTCGCCGACAACGGGGTCCAGTCGCACATCCCGTACCCGCCGGACGGGGCGATCGGCCAGCTCGGCAACAACATCCCGGTCGGGGCCGAACTGACCGGCAACCTCTACCACGAGCCCTACGGCTTCCTCACCGCCAAGTCCGGCGGCGACGTCTCCCGCTTCACCCAGCACAACAACGTGTCCGTCGACCGGCGTGCGGATCTCGGCCACGCGGCGGAGGACTTCGGGGCGCCGAAGAGCGGCGGACCATGGGGCTACGCCGCACGCGACGACGGCCGGTGGAAGCCGTTGCCCTGGGACGGGGACCGGCACGCCTACACCTCGCCCGCCGGAACCATCGACCGGTTCACCGCCACCGCCGGCACGGCCCGCACCTGGACCGCGCCCCGCAGCGGCTCCGTCAACCTCCGCGGCTTCGCCCTGCCCACGGCCGCCTCCGACAGCACCGCGAGCGTGGCCCTCACCCTCAACGGCCGTCGGCTCGCCGGGCCTTGGGATGGCATCGACGCCTCGGGCCAGGCCACCAACGTCGACGACCTGCGGGTCAGGGCCGGCGACGTCATCCGCTTCGAGACCGCCGCGGGCAGCGCACCGGTCAGCTGGGCCCCCGCGATCGGCTACTCGGCACGGAGCCGGGCCGACGACGCGCCGGGCACCTGGTCGTTCGACGCGAACGACGACGCCCAGGGATGGACCGGCGACAAGCCGTTCACGGTCCGGCGCGGCAAGCTCGACGTCCGGGCGAGCGGCGAGCGGACCCGGCTGGAGACGTCGGGCACCCTCCGCCTCGCACCCGGGGGCCGCTCCGCGCTGCGGCTGCGACTCGACAACGACACCCGCGCGACCGACGGCACCGTCACCTTCACCACCGCGGGCGGTCGCACCGGCAGCGTCCCCTTCCACCTCAACCCCGAGGAACCCAAGGGGCTGGCCACCGCCTACCGCGACCTCCTCGTACCCCTCGCCGGCCACCCGGCATGGGACGGAACCGTGCGGCGGCTGAAGGTGACCTTCACCGGCGCCGAGGGCCGGATCTCGCTCGACCGCATCGCCTTCGACGACCCGCCCGCGAAGTCATGGGACTTCACGGACGACGGCGAGGGATGGGCCTTCGCCCCCGACGTGAGCAGGCCCTCCCCGGGCCGCCCGGTGACCGACGTCGTACCCGGCACCGACAACTCCCGGGGCACCTTCACCGACCACGCCGACATCGCCTGGCTCAACACCCGGATGCAGACCTTCCGGGCCGCGGGGGGCAGCCTCGCCCGGCTCGACCTGTGGGCGTACCGGAAGGGCGAACCGGCCGGATCGCTGTTCCTGCGGGTGGTCCGGCTGGAGGAGGGCGGCACCGGAACGGCGGAGACCCTCTTCACCGGCTCCGTGCACCCCGGCGACGTCCCCACCACGAGCGGCCCGGTGAGCGTGTACCCGAACCTCCAGGACCTGGACCCGGACGCGACGTACGGACTACAGGTCTTCGCGTCCTACCAGACCCCCGGCGGCGGGACGTACGGCATCGGCTACAACGACGCCGGCCTCCACCCCGACGGCCGCGAGTACTACTCCGTCGACGGCAACGGCTCCTGGTACGGCCCCGAGGCGGGCAGCAGGCGCAGCCTGAAGTTCCGCACCTTCGCCTTCGCGGACGGCGCCACCTCCACACCGCCCGACAGCGGCCACGCACCCGCCCCGACGAAGGACGGCGAACTCGTCGGCAGGAGCGGCTACGAACCCGAGCTGCTCTCCCCCGACGGCCTCGGCCTCGACGCGGACGAGCACCGCTACGTACGCGTCCGCATGAGCAACCCCGACAACCGCCCCGTCGGCTACCTGCTCTTCACCACCGAGGACGAACCGGACTTCGACCTCCCGGGCGGCGGCGCGCCGCCACCCAACGAAGCGGGACTGAAGGGCATCGCGATTCCGCTCGTACCGGGGGCCGAACACACCGAATACGTTCTCGACATGGCCACCGTCCCCGGCTGGAAGGGCACCATCACCCGGCTCAAGGTGCAGCCGTTCAACCGCTGGAACTACTACATCGGCAAACCCACCAGCACCTGGAACGGAGCGATCGACCACATCCGCGTCGACTGAACCGGTGCCGGGACCGGCGGACCCCGCCGGTCACGGCACCCGAGGAAGGCCAACGATGACCCGCTCGAAGCGCACCACCCCCGCCCTGGCCACCGCCGCGGCCGCCCTGCTGACCGCCCTGCCCCTCGCCGGACCGGCCCACGCCGCGGGCACCTCCTACCACGTGGACAACCGCCCCGGATCGAACTGCGCCGACTCGGGACCGGCCACCCCGCAACAGCCCTGGTGCACCTTCACACCCGTCAACGCCCGCACCTTCACCGCCGGTGACAGGATCCTGCTGGCCCGGGGCGCGGCGTGGGCGCAGGGCATGACGCTCAAGGGCTCCGGCACGGCCACGGCCCGCATCGAACTCTCCGCGTACGGCAGCGGGGACAGACCGCGCATCCTCAAGGGCACGTCCGCCTACGGCATCAGCCTGAGCAACCCCTCCCA
The DNA here is from genome assembly GCF_042889165.1 of Streptomyces sp. NPDC002669. Lineage (NCBI taxonomy): Bacteria > Bacillati > Actinomycetota > Actinomycetes > Kitasatosporales > Streptomycetaceae > Streptomyces > Streptomyces sp. NPDC002669. The sequence goes on from NZ_JBIAQQ010000024.1 coordinate 101,078, forward strand.
CTGGGCGGTGAAGAACCTGGAGGTCGACGGCCGCGGCAGCCCGAAGATGACGTACGGAGTCGTCGTCGGCTACGACGAGACCAGCGGCATCGGCCACGAGAACCTGACCTTCTCCGACCTGTACGTCCACCACAACCACATGGGCATCCGGATCGGCGGGAAGGCCGCCCCGGCGGCGGACCGGTGGGCGGTCAAGGGGGTGCGGATGACCGGCATCAGGGGCGAGCACAACGGGGTGTCGATCGCCTTCGGCGACGGCCGCGGCCTGAAGAACTTCATCCAGGACACCGTGCTCACCGGTCTCGCACTGAGCAACGACGACGGCGCCCCGGCCCCCCTGGCCGAGGAATGCCCGAACTCCCTGACGCTGCAGAGCATGACCCGGGTGACCGTCAGGGACTCGCTCGTCAGCCACGCCGGGGGCTGCACCGTCTCCACCGGCACCACCGGCATCTACCTCGGTCACGTCGCCGACGTCGACCTCACCAACAACATCGTGGCCTACACCCGGCAGAGCGGTTCGCCCGACCAGAGCGGCATCAACTACGAGGGCTGGACGGACGACGTGGCCGTCCGCGGCAACCTGATCGTCGGCAACGTCCGCTGGGGCGTCGCCCTCCAGGGCATCCACGCCGAGGGCCCCAACCGGAACGTGACGGTGGAGTCCAACACCATCGTCGAGAACGGCCAACCGCCGATCGCCTCACTCGGCGACGAGGCCCCGCCCGACGGGGTGATCCGCGACAACCTGTGGGAGGGCGACAGCCTGACCGCGACCGTCGACGGCGGCAGCTTCGCCGACGTCGCCGTCTCCGGCAACGCCGGGCCGACCACCGGGGGCCGGGTCTGGTTCGCGGCCCGCGACTTCGCCTCCGGACAGGGCGTGCTCGACTGGCGCTACCAGTACTTGCCCGACGGCGGCACCACCTGGACGAACCTGTCGTACCAGGCGGTCGACGACTCCTGGCGGCCGGCGGCCGGCGCCCTGCCCCTGCTCAAGAAGTGGCAGTGGCACCCCACGGGCGGGACCGGCCAGGTGGCCAGGGTCTGGACCGCGCCCAGGGACGGCACCGTGGCGATCCGCGGCCGGGCGGTCAAGGCGGACCAGGGCGGCGACGGCGTCCGGGTCCGCATCCGCCTCGGCGACCGCGACGTGCTCGCGCCCCGCACCGTCGGCGGCGACGACCGGGTGGGAGCGGCGACCTCCGTCGACTCACTGACCGTCAGGGCCGGCGACACCCTCCGCTTCATCGTCGACGCCGGCCCCGCCGGAGAGAACGCGTACGACACCACCAGTTGGACCCCCGTGGTCGGCTACCTCCGATGACCCACATGGTCGGCCACCTCTGACCGAAGGACGCACCGCAGCATGACGCACGACATCGTCCACGACGCCCGCGACACGGCGCTCACCCTCCGCCGCGACCATCTCGCGCACTGGGGCGGCACGGACCCGCAGGGGCGGCGGCTCACCGCGAACAACTACCACTTCGAGATCGACGGCGAGCCGCTGCCCGTGGTGGCGGGGGAGTTCCAGCCGCAGCGCTACCCCGCCGAGGAGTGGGAACAGGGCATCCTCGCACTCAGGAGCGCGGGCTGCACCATGGTCTCCAGCTACGTCTTCTGGAACCTCGTCGAACCACGTCCGGGCGAGTTCGACTTCACCGGCGGCAACGACGTGCGTCGCTTCGCCGAACTCTGCCACCGGCACGGCATGCTCTTCTCCCCGCGCATCGGCCCCTACAACAACGCGGAGTTCTCCGTCGGCGGACTTCCGCCCTGGCTCTACGGCATGCCGCTCACCGAGCGGTCCAACGACCCGCGCTACCTGGAACTCGTCGGCCGCTACTACCGCAGGCTCGGCCGCGAACTCTCCGGCCTGTACTGGCAGGACGGCGGCCCCGTCGTCGTCGTGCAGCTGGAGAACGAACTCACCCACGCCCCCAACGACTGGCGCACCCTCTTCGGATACACCGCCACCGACCACCGCGGTCCGACGGGCAAGGACTTCACCACACACATGGAGCACCTGCGCCGGCTCGCGCTGGAGGCCGGGATCACGGCCCCGGTCTTCTCCATGACCGGCTGGGGCACGGCGACCGGGGAACCGCCCGCGGACACCTTCCTGGTGAGCTACGGCGGCTACATGGACCTGCACTTCAGGCCCTGCAACAGCGGCCTGACCGTCTTCGGCAGCCAGGACTTCCCCTTCCGCGGCCAACTGCCGGTGGCCTTCTGCGAACTGGGCGGGGGCTCCCCGACACGTGCCGCGTACCGGCCCGTGACCGCCCCCGACGACGTCCTCGTCGGAGCACTGACCCGGCTCGGCACCGTAGAGACGATCATGCTCGGCTACTACATGATGCACGGCGGCGCCAACCCGGTCCGGGGCGACTTCGGCTGGATGACCAAGGAACCGGAATTCTCGCTCCTGTCCTACGACTTCGGCGCTCCGGTCAGCGAGTACGGCGAGCGCCGCGCACCCTTCTACCGCACGGCGCCGCTCAACCGCTTCGTCACCGAGTTCGGCCCCGAACTCGCCCGAATGCGGGCGGTCCCGTCCACCGATCCCGTCACCGATCCCGATGAGGACCGGCTCCGCACGGCCGTGCGCTCGGACGGCACCTCGGCGTTCGTGTTCCTGGCCAACTACGGAAACCGGACCCCGCTCGGCGCCAGGGACGAGGTCTCGCTCGTCGTCCGGCTGGACGACGGGGACGTCCGGTTCCCGCGCTCCACCGGGCTGTCCGTCGAATCCGGGGGCTCGGCGATCCTGCCCGTCGGGCTCGACCTCGGCCACGGAGTGACCCTGGTGTCGGCCACCGCCCAGCCGCTCGCCCGGCTGCGCGGGCACGCCGTCTTCTTCCGCCCCGGACCGGGCGATGTCGAATACGCGCTGCGCGGCATCGACGACAACGGGCTCGACGGCCCCGACGGCATCGCCACCACGGTCACGGGCGACGGCTCCTTCACGGTCGGTGAGACGCTCGACATCGTCACCCTGAGCCGCGAACAGGCCGAGCACAGCCAGGTGACCGACCTGGCGGGCGAGCGGCGGCTCGTCACCGGCCCCGACGACCTGACGCTCGACGGCGACACCGTGACCGTCAGCCGTCTCGTCCCCCTGGGCGTCGAACCCGAGCCGTTCACCTGGTCCGTCCTCCCCGGGCCGGAAGTGGTGCGGGTGGCCGGAGCCGTGGTGCGCGAGGAGCCGGCCGGCCCGCTGTCCCGGTACACGGCACCGGCCCCCCGCCCCCGGCCCGACCGGGAGAAGCTCGTCGTGGAGAAGCTCTCGCCCGCGCGCCTGCTGCTGCGCGCGCCGGGCGTGGAACCGGACGAACTCGCCGGACTGTGGGCCGACATCGACTACACCGGCGACCTGTGCCGGATGTTCGACGCGGGCACCGGCGCCCTGATCGGCGACGACTTCCACCACGGCATCCCCTGGCGGGTGAAGCTCGGCCGCTTCCGGCACGCCCTGGCCGGGGCGGGCGTGCAACTGCGGGTCGAACCGCGCGCGACGGCCGAGCGGACCGCCGACACGGAGGGGATTCTCCTGGACAGCCGGGAGGAGATCCACGGCCCCGCCGAGATCCACACGGTGCGGTTCTCGGCCGAGGTCCGCCAACAGTTCATCTGCGGCTGAGAGAGCCGGGAGAAGAGGAAACCACCATGGCCCAGTTCGACCTGCCGCTCGACCGACTGCGCGACTACCGGCCGGAGACAGCCGCCCCCCCCACGACTTCGACACGTTCTGGGAGAAGACCCTCGCCGAGACCCGGGCCCACGATCTCGACGCCGTGTTCGAGCCGGTGGAGACCGGGCTGACCGGAGCCCGGGTGTGGGACGTGACCTTCGCCGGATTCGGGGGCCACCCGATCAAGGGCTGGTTCACCGCCCCGGCCGGAGCCGAGGGGCCGCTGCCCCTGGTGGTGCAGTTCCAGGGCTACAACGGCGGCCGGGGCCTGCCCCACTGCTGGACCCTGTGGCCGCTGGCCGGCTACGCCCACTTCGTCATGGACATACGGGGGCAGGGCGGCGGCAGCCAGGGCAGCGGCGGCAACGTCGGCGACACCCCGGACCCGGTCGGTTCCGGCCCCTCCCACGCGGGCTTCATGACCCGGGGCATCGAGGATCCGGAAACGTACTACTACCGCCGCGTCATCGCCGACGCGGTCCGTGCCGTCGAGACCGCCCGCTCCCACCCCCTGGCCGACCCGGCCCGCACGGTCGCGCTCGGCGCCAGCCAGGGCGGCGGCATCGCACTCGGGGTGGCCGGCCTGGTCCCCGACCTCGCGGCCGTCTGCGTCGACGTGCCGTTCCTGTGCCACTTCTCCCGCGCGATCACGCTCACCGACGCGCGCCCGTACGCCGAGATCGCCGGCTACCTGCGCATGCACCGGGGCAAGGAGGAGCAGGTGCTGCACACCCTCTCCTACGTCGACGGAGTGACCTTCGCCGCCCGCGGCCGTGCGCCCGCGCTGTTCTCCGTCGGCCTGATGGACCAGGTCTGCCCACCGTCCACGGTCTTCGCCGCCCACAACGCCTACGGCGGGCCCAAGGCCATCGAGGTGTATCCGTTCAACGGCCACGAGGGTGGTGCCATGTTCCAGCAGAAGGCTCAACTCGGCTGGTTGAGCGTGCAGTTGAGCAACCCGGCTTGACGGGATCGACATACTGTACGGCCCGATGCCCCGTGCGGCCCGACGCGCCGCACGGGCCGGTGCATCGCACGGGCCGGCCGACGAGAAGAGGACGTTTCGCCATGCCCGCCATACCAGGTATTCCCGGTATTCCCGGAACGCCTGAGACACCTGCCGAACCCTTCGAGCCCGCCGCATCCGTCGTGTCCGTCACGTCCACCGCATCCGTCACGGCCGCCATCCGTGTGACGCGGCCGACCGTCGAGTACGCCGAGCGGCCTCTCGGCCTCGACATCCGCCACCCCCGCCTGAGCTGGCTCCTGGAACCCACGGAACCCGGCCTGCGCGGACAGGCCCAGAGCGCCTACCGGATCCGCGTCGCCACCGACCCCGACCGCCTCGCCGCCCCCGACGTCTGGGACAGCGGCACGGTCACCTCCGGCACCTCCCTGCTCGTGCCCTACGCCGGACCCGAACTACAGCCCCGTACACGCTACTTCTGGACCGTGCGGGTCTGGGACGAGACCGGCCGCGCCGCCGCGTGGTCACCCCCCACCTGGTGGGAGACGGGCCTCCTCGCCGACCCGCACGACGCCTCCCCGTGGACGGCACAGTGGATCGGCGCCCCCGCGCCCCTGCTCGCCGCCCCGCCCCTCGACGACTCCCACTGGATCTGGGCCCCCGAGGAACCGCCGACGGGCACCCGCTGGTTCCGGACCGTCGTCGACGTCCCGCACGACCTGGTCCGCGGCCGACTGGTCCTCACCGCGGGCGGCGGCTGCACGGCGTACGTCAACGGACACGAGGTCGACCACGTCGACGCCGCCGCCCCCGTGGTCGACGGCCGACCGCCCCGCGTCATCGACGCCACCCCCCACCTGCGGCCCGGCCCCAACGTCCTCGCCCTCACCGCGGCCCCACCCGTGAACGGCCGAACCGGCCTCCTCGGAGTCCTGGAGCTGGCCACCGCCGACGGCGTACGCCTCCTCACCACCGACGCCCACTGGAAGTGCACCGCCCGGCAGCCGCACAGCACATGGCACGCGCCGGAACACGACGACAGCACGTGGAACCCGGCCGTCGTCCTCGCCCCGTACGGTCGCGCACCCCGGCCGGTGACACCTCCCGACCACGCTCCCGTGACCCAGCTGCGCCACGCGTTCCGTCTCGCCGGAAAACCGGTGGCACGGGCACGCCTCCACGCCACGGCCCTCGGACTGTACGAGGCCCACCTCAACGGCCGCCGCGTGGGGGACGAACGGTTGGCCCCCGGCTGGACCGACTACCACCGGCGGGTCCAGTACCGGACGTACGACGTCATCGACCACCTGCGCGCCGGGGAGAACGCACTGGCGGTCAACCTCGCGGCCGGCTGGTACGCGGGCAGCATCGGCTGGGTCGGCCCCCACCAGTACGGTGAACACCCGGCCCTGCTCGCTCAGTTGGAGGTCACCTACACCGACGGCTCGACGGACCGGATCGAGTCCGCACCCGACTGGCGCGCCGCCGCGGCACCGATCACGAGCGCCGATCTCCTGGCCGGCGAGGAGTACGACGCCCGCCGGGAGACCGCGGGCTGGACGGAGCCCGGCTTCGACGACACCGGCTGGGCGCGGGCCGTCGTCGTGGACGGTGTCACCACCGAACCGGTCGCCCAGCTCGACGCCCCCGTACGCGTGATCCAGGAACTGATCCCGCGCGAGGTGACGGAACCGGCCCCCGGAGTCTTCGTCCTCGACCTGGGCCAGAACATGGTCGGTACCGTCCGCCTCACCGTCTCCGGACCGGCCGGGACACGGGTGCGGCTGCGCTATGCCGAGGCACTCGACCCCGACGGCACGCCCTACACGGCGAACCTGCGGTCGGCGCGGGCCACGGACACGTACATCCTCAAGGGCGTCGGCACCGAGACGTTCGAGCCGCGCTTCACCTTCCACGGCTTCCGCTACGTCGAGATCACGGGCCACCCCACAACACCCACCCGGGAGAGCCTCGTCGGCCTCGTCCTGCACACCGACGCCCCCCTCACCCTCGACTTCGGCACCGATGTGCCGATGCTCAACCAGCTCCACAACAACGTCGTCTGGGGCCTGCGCGGAAACTTCCTGTCCGTACCCACCGACACCCCCGCGCGTGACGAGCGGCTCGGCTGGACCGGCGACATCAACGTCTTCGCGCCGACCGCCGCCTACCTCATGGAGTCCGCCCGCTTCCTCACCAAGTGGCTGGGCGACCTGCGCGACGCCCAGGACGAGGACGGCGCCTTCCCCGACGTCGCCCCCCACGTACGCCCCCTCGGCAAGGGCGTGGCGGGCTGGGGCGACGCGGGCGTCACCGTCCCCTGGGCGCTGTACCGGGCGTACGGCGACGTGCGGGTCCTGGAACAGAGCTGGACATCGATGGTGCGGTGGCTGGACTACCTCACGGCCAACAGCGACGGCTTCCTGCGTCCCGCGGAGGGCTACGGGGACTGGCTCAACATCGAGGACGAGACCCCCAAGGACGTCATCGGCACCGCCTACTTCGCGCACAGCGCCGACCTCGTCGCACGCACCGCGCGGGTGCTCGGCCGGAACCCCGAGCCGTACCGGCAGCTCTTCCACAAGGTCCGGAACGCCTTCCGCGCGGCCCACGTGTCCGCCGGGGGCCGGGTGAAGGGGGACACCCAGACCGCCTACGTCCTGGCCCTGTCCATGGACCTCCTGGCCGAGGACGAACGGGGACCGGCCGCGGACCGGCTCGTCGAACTCATCCGGGCCAGGGACTGGCACCTGTCCACCGGCTTCCTCGGCACCCCCCGGCTGCTCCCCGTGCTCACCGCCACCGGCCACGACGAGGTCGCCCACCGGCTGCTGCACCGGAGGACCTTCCCCAGCTGGGGCCATCAGATCGACCGGGGCGCCACGACGATGTGGGAGCGCTGGGACTCGGTCCGGGCGGACGGCCGTTTCCAGGACGCCGGAATGAACTCCTTCAACCACTACGCCTACGGCTCGGTCGGCGAGTGGATGTACGCCCACATCGCCGGCATCGCACCGGGCGCCCCCGGCTACCGGCGGATCATCGTCCGTCCCCGACCGGGAGGCGGGGTGGGGGAGGCGAAGGCCCGTTTCGACTCGCCGTACGGGCCGGTCACCACCCACTGGACCACGGCGAACGGCGGTTTCCGCCTCACCGTCTCCCTGCCCGTCAACACCACCGCCGAAATCTGGATCCCCGCCCGCGACGCGTCCGAAGTCGCCCACGAAGAGGTGGAGTTCCTGCGCATGGAGGACGGCTGTGCCGTCTTCGCCGCAGGATCGGGCAGGTACGAATTCGCCGTCTGACCCACACCTGTTCCCGAACCACCTCGCCCCCTGCCGCGGAGACCTCCCCACCGCGGCAGGGGGCGCGGTGATTCCGGACGCGGACGGAACGCGGCCCTGCCGGCGCACCCGTACGACGACGCGCACGCAGTTGCCGTACGGGCCGGCCCGTCCAGGCACCGTCAACCGCGGCTCAAGTGGCGACGGATTGGGTGGCCAGGTCCCTGATTTGTCGCTCCGGGACGCTGTTGTCCGCGGTGGCCGTAGAGAAGGGCTCGATGGTGTCGATCTCAAACCAGGATCGTATGGAAGCCGCACTGCCTGCGATCCGTGCGCTGCAGAAGCGTGCCGCGGATCTGGAGGCGAAGCAGGCCCGGCAGCACGAGCCGATCGCGGTGGTGTCGATGGCGTGCCGGCTTCCGGGCGGTATCGATACACCGGAGGCGTTCTGGGATTTGTTGGTGTCCGGTGGGGACGCGGTGGGGGGTCTGCCGGAACGCTGGCGAGGGCTCGACCTCTTCGACCCGGACCCGGAGTCGGTCGGCAAGAGCTACGCCCGTGAGGGTGGGTTCATCGACGGTGTCGAGCGGTTCGATGCCTCGTTCTTCGGTATTTCGCCGCGTGAGGCGTTGTCGATGGATCCGCAGCAGCGGTTGGTGCTGGAGGCGTCGTGGGAGGCGCTGGAGCGGGCCGGTGTCCGGCCCGACGTGCTGGCCGAGAGCCGGACCGGCGTCTACCTCGGCACGATGAGCTCCGACTACGGCGATCTGGGCCGTGACCTGGACGCCCTCGACGGCTACATCAGTACGGGCAAGGCGTCGAGCGTGGTGTCGGGCCGGGTGTCGTACTCGCTCGGGCTCCAGGGCCCCGCGATCACCGTGGACACGGCGTGTTCGTCGTCGTTGGTGTCGGTGCACCTCGCGGTGCAGGCCCTGCGCCAGGGCGAGTGCGAACTGGCCCTGGCCGGTGGGGTCACGGTCATGAGCGCGCCGTCACTGTTCGTGGAGTTCTCGCGGCTGAAGGGGATGGCGGCGGACGGGCGGTGCAAGTCGTTCTCGGCCGCCGCGGACGGTGCGGGCTGGGCCGAGGGTGCGGGCGTCCTGGTCCTGAAGCGGTTGTCGGCCGCGGAGCGTGATGGTGACCGGGTGCTGGCGGTGCTGCGGGGCTCGGCGGTGAATCAGGACGGTCGCAGTCAGGGGCTGACGGCTCCGAATGGTCCGTCGCAGCAGCGGGTGATCCAGGACGCGTTGGATGCGGCCCGTCTCGTGCCGGCCGACATCGATGCGATCGAGGCGCACGGCACGGGCACGTCGTTGGGCGACCCGATCGAGGCGGGTGCGCTGGGTGAGGTGTTCGGTCCGGGACGGGACGCGAGCCGGCCGGTGTGGCTGGGTTCGTCGAAGTCGAACATCGGCCACGCGCAGGCGGCTGCCGGTGTGATCGGTGTGATGAAGATGGTCCTGGCGTTGCAGCACGGGGTGTTGCCGAAGACGTTGCACGCCGAGGAGCCGAGCGCGCTGATCGACTGGGAGACCAGTGGGCTTGCCCTGGTGCAGGACGCCCGTCCGTGGGAGCGGGAAGAGGGGCGGGTGCGGCGTGCGGGTGTGTCGTCGTTCGGTCTGAGCGGTACGAACGCGCATGTGATCGTGGAGGAGCCGCCGTTGGTGGAACCGGCCGTCGGAGCCGTCGGTGAGGGTGTCTTCCCGGTGGTGGTGTCGGGGCGTGACGAGGCGGCGCTGCGGGAGCAGGCGGGGCGCTGGGCGTCCTGGCTGTCGGGTCGTGAGGGTGTGAGTGTGGCGGATGTGGCGGTGACGGCGGCCCGTCATCGTTCGCACTTCGAGTCGCGGGCCAGTGTGGTGGCGTCGGACGCGGCCGGGCTGGTGGAGGCGCTGGAGGCACTGGCCGAGGGCCGTTCGCACGACGCGGTGGTCACCGGCAGTGCCGAGCGCCGCGGGAAGGTCGTCTTCGTCTACCCGGGCCAGGGCTCGCAGTGGGTCGGCATGGGCCGTGAACTCCTGTCATCCAGCGAGGTGTTCGCCGCTTCCGTCGATGCCTGCGACGCCGCGTTGCGGCCGTTCACGGGCTGGTCGGTGCGTGAGGTGTTGGCCGGTGAGGAGGGGGAGCATCCGCCGTTCGACCGGGTGGACGTGGTCCAGCCCGCGCTGTTCGCGATGGGGGTGGCCCTGTCCGCGCTGTGGCGTTCGCTGGGTATGGAGCCGGCGGCCGTGGTGGGTCACTCGCAGGGCGAGGTGGTGGCCGCGGTGGTGAGCGGTGCTCTCACTCTGGAGCAGGGGGCGCAGATCGTCGCCCAGCGCTCGCAGGCCGTGCTGGCCTGCGCCGGGCAGGGCGGCATGGCGTTGATCGAGCGCCCGGTCGCGGCGGTCGAGGAGTTCCTCGCCCCGTACGGCGATGCCCTCTCGGTCGCCGCGGTCAACACCGCAGGCTCCACGATCATCTCCGGACAGGCCGACGCGATCGAGCAGATCGTGGCCGAGCTCCAGGCCAAGGAGGTCTACGCCCGCAAGATCAATGTGGACTACGCCTCCCACAACGCCCAGATGGACCCGCTGCTGCCGGATCTCGCCTCGGGCTTCGAGGGTCTGGTCCCGCGCCGTGCGGACCTGGCGTTCTACTCCACGGTGACGGGGGCGGTGTCCGACGGCACGGATCTGGACGGTACGTACTGGTGCCGCAACCTGCGCGAGCCCGTCCGCTTCGACCGTGCCCTGAACAAGCTCCTGGACGACGGTCACACCGTGTTCGTGGAGATCTCCGCGCACCCGGTGCTGTCCATGCCGCTGACCGACGGCAGCGCGGAGCGGGGCGGGATCGTCGTCGGCTCCCTGGCCCGTGACCACGGGACCCACGCCCAGCTCCTGCGCAATCTGGGCCTGTTGCACGTCCAGGGGCACGGCATCGACTGGGACCGGGCCCTCGGGCTCGAAGCAGGCCGGGGCTCCCTGCTGAACCTGCCCACGTACGCCTTCCAGCGCGAGCACTACTGGCTCCGGACCGAGGAGTCCACGGGTGACATCCGGGCCGTCGGCCTGGACGGGGCCGGGCACCCGTGGCTGGGTGCCGTCACGGTGACGGCCGACGACGAGGGGAGTCTGTTCACCGGAAGGTTCTCCCTCACCGACCAGCCGTGGCTGAAGGACCACGCGGTCCTCGGGACCGTCCTGGTCCCCGGCACCGGTCTGCTCGACATGGCCCTCACCGTCGCACACCACGTCGGTGCCGCCGGAGTCGGCGAACTGACCCTCCTCGAACCCCTCGTCATCACGCAGGAGGCGGGTGTCCGCATCCAGGCCGTGGTGGCAGGTCCGTCCGGTGGCAGCCGTCGCACGATCGCCCTGTACAGCCGTTCCGAGGACGCCTCCGACGACGCGCCCTGGCGGCATCACGCGAGCGGTGAACTGAGCGACGCCGCGACGGAGTCCGCGACCACCGGTTTCGACGAGCCGGCCCAGTGGCCGGCCCCCGGCGCCGAGCCGGTCGACCTCGACGGGTTCTACGACGCATTCCGGGCGCGCGGACTGGAGTACGGCCCCGCCTTCCAGGGCCTGACCGAGCTGTGGCGCAAGGGCAACACCGCGTACGGAACCGTCCGCCTTCCCGACGGCCTCGACGCAGATGCCTTCGGCATTCACCCCGCCCTCCTGGACGCAGCCCTGCACGCGATGGTGGCGGTGCAGGGCGGTACGGGAGCCGGGGGACACGTACCGCTTCCCTTCGAATGGGCGGGCGCGGAACTGTACGCCGCGGGCAGCACCGAGTTGCGCGTCCGGATCGACCTGGACGGGGAGAACACCCTCGGGATCCTGGCGACAGACCCCGCCGGGCAGCCCGTCGTCCGGGCGGACCTGCAACTGCGCGAGGCAGATGTGGAGCAGATCCGTACGGCCGGATTCACCACCGAGCACCTCTACCGGATGGACTTCCGGGCCCTGCCCGGACTCACCGCCCGGCCGGCCGACACCGTCCACGTCCTGGAACTCGTGGACCCGGACGGGTTCGACGGGCTGTCGGTGCGCATGGACACGGGCGCGGAAGTGCCGGAGCGCGTGGTGGTGGACGCCACCGCGGCGGCCGACGACCCGAGGGCGGCGACGGCGGACGCCCTGTCCCTGGCCCAGCGGCTGCTGAGTGAACCTCGCCTGGAAAACGCCGAGTTCGTGTGGGTCACCCGGAACGCCGTGGACACCGGCGACGGCGTCGGCGACCTGGCCCACGCGCCTCTGTGGGGGCTGCTGCGCACCGCCCGCTCCGAGCATCCCGAACGCACCGTTCACCTGGTCGACCTCGACGCCGGGGAAGCCGCCGACGCGCCGTTCGTCGTCGGTGAGCCGGAGATCGCGGTACGCGGCGGAGAGATCCGGGCAGCACGGCTGACCCGCGTCGTCGGCGGCGACCGCACGACCGAATTCGCCCCCGGCGGCCGGGTCCTGATCACCGGCGGCACCGGTGAACTGGGCACTGCCCTGGCCACTCACCTCGTTCGCGCCCACGGGGTGCGCCACCTGGTCCTCACCTCCCGGAGCGGCCCCGACGCCCCCGGCGCCCGGAGCCTGATCGAGGCCCTGACCGATGCCGGGGCCCAGAGCGTCGACATCCGGGCCTGCGACGTCGCCGACCGCGACCAGGTCCGCACTCTGCTCACTGCCACCGGTGCCCGACCCTGGACCGGGATCTTCCACCTCGCCGCGGTCCTGGACGACGGGCTGCTCACCGCCCAGACCCCTGAACGCCTCGCCCCCGTGTGGGCCCCCAAGGCCGATGGCGCCCGGCACCTGCACGACCTCTCCGAGGAACTCGGCCTCGACCTCGCGGCGTTCGTGCTGTTCTCCTCCGCAGCCGGAGTCCTGGGCGGCGCGGGCCAGTCCAACTACGCCGCGGCCAACGCCTTCCTGGACGCCCTGGCCGCGCACCGCCGTGCCGAGGGGCTGCCCGCCACCAGCGTCTCCTGGGGGTTGTGGCAGCAGGCGGGCACCGGCCTCACCGCGAGCCTGGGGCAGGCCGAACTCGCCCGCCTCCGCCGCCAGGGCATCGGCGCCCTCACCCCCGCCCAGGCACTTGCGTCCCTCGACGCCGCCCTCACCGCCGCCCACCCGCACTGCGTCCCGGTCAAGCTCGAACTCGCGGGGCTCCAGAAGGCACTGGACGGTGAAGGGGAGTCGGCCGTGCCGGCCGCGCTGCGTTCCTTGCTGCGCGCGCCGCGGCGCCGGGCCGGTCGTGCGGCGGCGGCCCCCTCGGATCTGCGGGGTCAACTGCTCGTACTGCCGCAGGCCGACCGGCTCGCCCCGCTCACGGACCTGGTGCGCACGGAGGCCGCGACGATCCTGGGCATGTCCGGTCCGGCCGCGGTCGGCAAGGAGCAGGTCTTCAAGGTCCTCGGCTTCGACTCGCTCATGGCGGTCGAGCTGCGCCGCCGCCTCTCCGCCAGGACGGGGCTCAGCCTTCCGTCCACCCTCGCCTTCGACCACCCCACTCCGGTGGCCATCGCCGAACTGCTGCTGAAGCGGCTGGCGTTGGACTCCGGGACGGAGAAGGGAGCCGGGACCTCCGGCCGGTCCGGGAGCGCGGTCCGGAACGAGAACCGCAACCACGGCTCCGACGAGCCGATTGCGGTGGTGTCGATGGCGTGTCGGTTGCCGGGTGGGATTGATTCGCCGGAGGGTTTTTGGGAGTTGTTGTCGGGGGGTGGGGATGCGGTCGGGGGGTTCCCGGGGCGGTGGCGGGGTCTGGATCTGTTCGATCCGGATCCTGAGGTGGAGGGGAAGAGTTATGGGTGTGAGGGTGGTTTTCTCGCGGATGGGCATGTGGAGGGTTTTGACGCGGGGTTCTTCGGTATTTCGCCGCGTGAGGCGGTGTCGATGGATCCGCAGCAGCGGTTGGTGCTGGAGGCGTCGTGGGAGGCGCTGGAGCGGGCCGGTGTTCGGCCCGATGAGCTGGTCGGCAGTCGTACGGGTGTGTATCTGGGCACGATGAATTCCGATTACGGGGATCATCGGGCGCATGATCTGCAGGCCCTGGACGGGTATGTGGGTACGGGCAGGGCGTCGAGCATTCTGTCGGGCCGGGTGTCGTATGCGTTGGGGTTGCAGGGTCCGGCGATGACGATCGACACGGCGTGCTCCTCGTCACTCGTGGCGATGCACCTGGCCGCCTCCGCCCTCCGCCAGGGCGAATGCGAAGCGGCCCTGGTCGGTGGTGTCACCGTGATGTCGACACCGGCGACTTTCGTGGAGTTCTCGCGGCTGAAGGCCATGGCGCCCGACGGGCGGTGCAAGTCGTTCTCGGCCGCCGCGGACGGTGCGGGCTGGTCGGAGGGGGTCGGTGTCCTGCTGCTGAAGCGGTTGTCGGATGCCGAGCGTGATGGTGACCGGGTGCTGGCGGTGCTGCGGGGCAGTGCGGTGAACCAGGACGGTCGCAGCCAGGGGCTCACCGCCCCGAACGGTCCGTCGCAGCAGCGGGTGATCCAGGACGCGTTGGATGCGGCCCGTCTGACTCCGGCCGACATCGATGCGATCGAGGCGCACGGCACGGGCACGTCGTTGGGCGACCCGATCGAGGCCGGAGCCCTCGCCGAGGTGTTCGGTCCGGGACGGGACGCCGACCGGCCCGTATGGCTGGGCTCGTCGAAGTCCAACATCGGGCACGCCCAGGCCGCCGCCGGTGTGACGGGCGTGATCAAGATGATCCTCGCACTCCAGCACGGTGTGCTGCCGATGACGCTGCACGCCGAGGAGCCCAGCCCGCTGATCGACTGGGAGGACAGCGGACTCGCCCTGTTGCAGGACGCCCGGCCCTGGGAGCGGACCGACGACCGGGTGCGGCGTGCGGGTGTGTCGTCGTTCGGTCTGAGCGGCACCAACGCGCACGTCATCGTGGAGGAGCCGCCGGCCACCGGGACGACGGAGCAGGCGGACGTTCCCGGAGGATCGTTCCCGGTGGTGGTGTCGGGCCGTGACGAGGCCGCGCTGCGGGAACAGGCCGGGCGCTGGGCGTCCTGGCTCTCCGGCCGCGAGGACATCCGCCTGGCGGACGTGGCGGCGACGGCCGCCCGGCACCGTACGCACTTCGCCTCCCGCGCCGCCGTAACCGTCCCGACCCTCGACCGGGCCGTGGAAGCACTCCGGGCTCTCGCCGACGGCATCCCGGACCCCGACCTCGTGCAGGGACGGGCCGTCGAGCGGACCAGGACCGTGTTCGTCTTCCCGGGACAGGGCACCGACTGGGAGGGCATGGGCCGGCACCTGCTGGACCAGAGCCCCGCCTTCCGCGAAGCGGTGAACGCGTGTGACGCGGCACTGCGCCCCCACACCAGCTGGTCGGTGCTCGACCGGCTGCGCGGCGAGGACCGGGGAAGCCTGCCGTTCGAGCGACTGGACGTCGTCCAGCCCGTGCTGTTCGCCATGTACGTGGGCCTGGCCGCGGCCTGGCGGGAACTGGGACTCGAACCCTCCGCCGTGGTCGGCCACAGCCAGGGAGAAGTGGCCGCGGCCGTCGTCGCCGGCGCACTCACCGTCGACGAGGGAGCCCGCATCGTGGCGCTCCGCAGCCGGGTGCTCCAGTCCGACGGCGGCGGTGGCGAGATGGCCGTGATCGAGCTGCCTCTCGCCCAGGTGCGCGAACACATCGCACCGTACGGGGACGCCCTGTCGATCGCGGCGGTCAACACCGACCGGTGGACCGTGATCTCCGGCGACGCCGACGCGGTCGAGGACGTACTGATCGAGCTCGACGACGCGGACGTCGCATGCGGAAAGCTCAACGCGGCCTGCGCGTCGCACAGCGCCCACATGGATCCGCTCCTGCCCGGACTGCGGGCCGAGTTCGCCGTACTGCGCCCCCGGCAGACCGACGTACCGTTCTACTCGACGGTCACCGGGGACCTCGTCGACGGCCGTGAACTGGACGCGGACTACTGGTGCCGCAACCTGCGCGAGCCGGTCCGCCTCGACCTGGCCCAGGCGAAGCTGATCGAGGACGGGCACGACGTCTTCGTCGAAGTCAGCCCGAACCCCGTTCTGGTCATGCCGCTGACGAACGGACTCGGCGAGGCGGACGGCCTCGTGGTGCCGAGCCTCCAGCGGGGCCGGGGCGACCTCGGCGAACTGCTCGGGACGCTCGCCCTGCTGCACGTCCAGGGCCGCGAGATCGACTGGGACCACGCTCTGGGCGCACCCACCGGCACCCTCGTCCCCCTGCCCACGTACGCCTTCCAGCGCGAGCGCTACTGGACGGAGATCACCGGGCCCGCGGGCGACGCGAACTCGATGGGGCTCGCCCCGGCCCGGCACCCCTGGCTGGCCGCCGTCACCGCGATGGCCAACGGCGAGGGACACCTGCTCACCGGCCGTCTGTCGACGGCCACCCACCCGTGGCTGCTCGACCACGCCGCCTTCGGCACCGTTCTGGCCCCCGGGACCGGACTGCTGGAACTGGCGCTCGTGGCCGCGCGGGAGAGCGGCGCGGGACGGGTCGGCGAACTCACCCTGTCCGAACCGTTGATCCTCGACGGCGACGGAGTGCACGTCCAGGTGACGGTCGGTGCGCCCGACCTGAACGGTGAGCGGTCCATCGCCATCTACGGACGGCCCGAGTCGGAACAGGAGCACTGGACGTGCCACGCCACGGGCAGACTGCTCGACGGCGGCGCGGACACCGGTGACGAAGGCTTCGACGACCTGCGGTCCTGGCCGGTGGCCGGCGCGGAACCGGTCTCCCTGGAAGGGTTCTACGAGCGGCTCACCGCCCAGGGCATCGGGTACGGCCCGGCGTTCCGGGGCCTGACCGAGCTGTGGCGCGACGGCGGGACGGCCTACGGCCTGGTGCGGTTGCCCGAAGGAGTGCAAGGACAGGACTACGGGGTGCACCCGGCCCTTCTGGACGCGGCACTCCACACGCTCCAGGCGGTCCGGGACCTCGACGAGGCCGACCACCGGGTACTGCTGCCCTTCGAGTGGGAGGACGTGGAACTCCACGCCGAGGGCAGCTCCACCCTCCGCGTCCGGGTCGACCTGGACACCGCGCGGTCCAGCGCACGCCTGTGGGTGGCGGACGCGCAGGGCAGGCCCGTGGCCGCCGCGGGAACGCTGCGGCTGCGCGAGGCGAGCGCGGAACAGATCCGGTCCGGACGGCCCGTGCAGCACCTGTACCGGGTCGGATTCCGGCCGGTGCGCCCCACGGCCCCCTCGGCGGCCGTACGGACCTGGGTCCTGGGCGGTGACGGTGTTCTTTCGAATGCATTGGGGACTGAACATGTGGCTGATGTGGATGCTTTCCTTGCCGGTGTCGGAGACGGGAGGGAAGCGCCCGTTCGACTGGTTGTTGACGCGACGGCGGACCCGGACCCCGTTGGTGCGCGAGGCGGGTCGGAGGACCGGGACGACGACGTCGCGACTGTCCGAAGGCTGACGGCCGACGCCCTGGAGACCCTGCGGCGACTGCTCACCGACGACCGGACGGCCGCTGTCGAACTGGTGTGGGTGACCCGCGGAGCCGTGGACGTGGGAGACACCGAGGACGGTGTCCGGGACCTGAACCGGTCCGGACTGTGGGGTCTGGTGCGCTCGGCACGCACGGAGTTCGCCGAGCGGACGGTCCGCCTCGTCGACACCGACGCGTACACACCGACCCTGGAACGGGCGCTGGCGGTGGCCGACGAGCCGGAACTCGTGGTCCGCGGCGAGGAGGTCCTCGCCGCCCACCTGGTCCGGGTCCGGGACACGGCCGGTAACGACGGAGCACTCCGCCGGCTGGACCCCCGGGGCACCGTCCTGATCACCGGAGGAACCGGTGAACTGGGCCGCCAGGTCGCCGCCCATCTCGTCCGCGAGCACGGGGTGCGCCACCTGGTCCTCACCTCCCGGAGCAGTCCCGACGCCCCCGGCGCGTCCGACCTCGTGAACGAACTGGAGGCGGCCGGCGCCACGACCGTCCGGATCGAGCCCTGCGACGTGACGGACCGGGAGCAGCTCGCACGGCTCCTGGCCACGGTGCCGGACGCACACCCCTGGACGGGCGTCGTGCATCTGGCGGCCGCTCTGGACGACGGGCTGCTGACGGCACAGGACCCGGAACGCTTGTGGAAGGTACTGGGACCGAAGGCGGCCGGCGCCGTCCATCTGCACCGGCTCACCCGGGAGTTGGACCTGTCCGCGTTCGTGCTCTTCTCCTCGGTGGCCGGGGTGTTCGGTGGCGCGGGCCAGTCCACGTACGCCGCCGCGAACACCTTCCTGGACGCCCTGGCCGCGCACCGCCGTGCCGAGGGGCTGCCCGCCACCAGCGTCTCCTGGGGACTGTGGGAGGCCGCAGGCAACGGGCCGACCGACAACCTGGGGCAGGCGGACCTGGCCCGGATGCGACGCCAGGGCATCTCCGCCCTCACCTCGGAGCAGGCCCTGCGACTGCTGGACGCCGCGCTGTCCCGCCCGGAACCGCACCTCGTGGCGGCCAGGCTGGAACTGGACGCACTGCAGCGGGGCAACGACAAGGGGCAGGACGTTCCCGCGCTGCTGCGGGGCATGCTCCGCGGTCGGCTCCGCCGCGCCCAGGACTCGGGAGCACCGGCGGCGGCCCTCAAGGACAGGCTGGCCCAGCTGTCCGACAAGGAACGCCGGCGCACGGTGCTCCAGACGGTGCAACGCGAGGCCGCCGTGGTGCTCGGTCTGCCGGACTCGGAGGGCGTGGGCGCCCAGCAGGTCTTCAAGGAGGTCGGGCTCGACTCCTTGATGGCGGTCGAACTGCGCCGCCGCCTGTCGGCCGAGACGGGGATCGCCCTGCCCGCCACGATCGCCTTCGACCATCCGACACCCGATGCCGTGGCCGCGTTCCTGCTGGAACGGATCGCCCCGCCGGAGACCCCGGGGAGGGCTCCCGCCCGCAGAGGAGCCGCGGGCTCCCTCACGGCGGCACAGATCGACGGCCTGGTGGAGCTGCTGCGGGCGGCGACGCCCGGGCAACTGGAGACGGAGGGTCTGGCATCGGCCTTCCTCGATCTCAAGGACGGACTTGCGAGGACCGTTGTCGTCCCGGACACGACGGTCGAGCTGGAAGCCGACAACACCGAAGACCTTCTGCAGTTCCTTGACGACAAGTTTGGAGTCAGTTCATGAGCACGTCCGACGTCGAGAAGCTCGAGTCCTACCTGAGGCGTGCCACGACTGCGTTGCTCAAGGCGGAGAAGGAGCTCGACTCGGAACGGGCCGCCCGCACCGAGCCGATTGCGGTGGTGTCGATGGCGTGTCGGTTGCCGGGTGGGATTGATTCGCCGGAGGGTTTTTGGGAGTTGTTGTCGGGGGGTGGGGATGCGGTCGGGGGGTTCCCGGGGCGGTGGCGGGGTCTGGATCTGTTCGATCCGGATCCTGAGGTGGAGGGGAAGAGTTATGGGTGTGAGGGTGGTTTTCTCGCGGATGGGCATGTGGAGGGTTTTGACGCGGGGTTCTTCGGTATTTCGCCGCGTGAGGCGGTGTCGATGGATCCGCAGCAGCGGTTGGTGCTGGAGGCGTCGTGGGAGGCGCTGGAGCGGGCGGGTGTTCGGCCCGATGAGCTGGTCGGCAGTCGTACGGGTGTGTATCTGGGCACGATGAATTCCGATTACGGGGATCATCGGGCGCATGATCTGCAGGCCCTGGACGGGTATGTGGGTACGGGCAGGGCGTCGAGCATTCTGTCGGGCCGGGTGTCGTACGCGTTGGGGTTGCAGGGTCCGGCGATGACGATCGACACGGCGTGCTCCTCGTCACTCGTGGCGATGCACCTGGCCGCCTCCGCCCTCCGCCAGGGCGAATGCGAACTCGCTCTCGTGGGCGGCGTGACGGTCATGAGCACTCCTTCCCTCTTCGTGGAGTTCTCGCGGCTGAAGGCCATGGCGCCCGACGGGCGGTGCAAGTCGTTCTCGGCCGCTGCGGACGGTGCGGGCTGGTCGGAGGGGGTCGGTGTCCTGGTCCTGAAGCGGTTGTCGGCTGCCGAGCGTGATGGTGACCGGGTGCTGGCGGTGCTGCGGGGCAGTGCGGTGAACCAGGACGGTCGCAGTCAGGGGCTGACGGCTCCGAATGGTCCGTCGCAGCAGCGGGTGATCCAGGACGCGTTGGATGCGGCCCGTCTGACTCCGGCCGACATCGATGCGATCGAGGCGCACGGCACGGGCACGTCGTTGGGCGACCCGATCGAGGCGGGTGCGCTGGGTGAGGTGTTCGGTCCGGGACGGGATGCGGGCCGGCCGGTGTGGCTGGGCTCGTCGAAGTCCAACATCGGGCACGCCCAGGCGGCTGCCGGTGTCATCGGTGTGATGAAGATGGTCCTGGCGTTGCAGCACGGGGTGTTGCCGAAGACGTTGCACGCCGAGAAGCCGAGCTCGCTGATCGACTGGGAGACCAGCGGCCTCCAGCTGCTGCAAGACGCGCGTCCGTGGGAGCGGACCGACGACCGGGTGCGGCGTGCGGGTGTGTCGTCGTTCGGTCTGAGCGGCACCAACGCGCACGTCATCGTGGAGGAGCCGCCGTTGGCGGAGCCTGTTGCCGACGCCGTCGGTGAGGGTGTCTTCCCGGTGGTGGTGTCGGGCCGTGACGAGGCCGCGCTGCGGGAACAGGCCGGGCGCTGGGCGTCCTGGCTCTCCGGCCGCGAGGACATCCGCCTGGCCGAGGTGGTACGTACCGCCGGATCCCACCGCACCCACTTCAAGCACCGGGCGAGCGTGGTTGCCGCCGACACCGCGGAACTCGTGGCGGCGCTGACCGCTCTCGCCGAGGGGCAGGCGCATCCGGCGGTCACCGAAGGGACGGCCGGTTCGGGCGATTCGGCGGTGCTCTTCACCGGACAGGGCAGCCAGCGGGCAGGGATGGGACGCGCGCTCCACACCGCCCTGCCCGCCTTCAGGGAAGCGTTCGACGAGGTGTGCGCGGCCCTCGACCCGCATCTGACACGCCCCCTGGCCGAGGTGCTCTTCGCCGCCGAGGACAGCGCGGACGCGGCGCTCGTACACGAAACGGAGTTCACCCAGCCCGCCCTGTTCGCGTTCGAGGTGGCCCTGTTCCGCCAGTGGCAGGACTGGGGAATCCAGCCCGCCGCGGTGGCCGGTCACTCGATCGGTGAACTGGCGGCCGCCCATGTGGCAGGAGTGCTGGAACTCCCCGACGCCGCACGGCTGGTGGCGGCGCGCGGCCGACTGATGCAGGCGTGCGAGCGCGGTGGCGCGATGGCATCGGTGGAGGCGTCCGAGCCCGAGGTGACCGAGGTCCTCCGGGACATCGAGGGCCGGATCTCGATCGCCGGACTGAACGGCCCCGCCCAGACGGTGGTCAGCGGTGACGAAACCGCGGTGGCGGCGGTGGAGAGCCACTTCGCCGAGCGGGGCAGGCGCACCCGTCGGCTGGAGGTGTCGCACGCCTTCCACTCGCCGCACATGGACGCGATGCTCGCCGAGTACGAGACGGTGGCCGGGAGCTGCCGGTTCGCGGCTCCGGTCATTCCCCTGGTCTCCTCGGTGACCGGAGAATGGAACGACGAGAGCCTGCCATCGGGCGAAGGCGTGCGGTCGGCGCGCTACTGGGTGCGCCAGGCCCGCGACGCGGTCCGGTTCCTGGACGTCGTGCGCGCACTCGACCGGGCGGGCGTCGCCCGCCACCTGGAGTGCGGCCCGGCCGCGGTGCTGTCCGCGATGGGCGCGGCCTGCTCGGAACAGGACAGCGTCTTCGTCGCCTCCCAGCGGGCGGCCACCAGGGACGGCCGGCCGTCGGACGAGGTCCGCACGCTCGCGCAGGCGCTGGGCAACCTCCACGTCTCCGGGCAGGACATCGCCTGGGACCGGGTCGTCCCGAACCCCGGCGCCGCGCCCCTGGCCGCCCCCACGTACCCCTTCCAGCGCGAGCACTACTGGCTGGAGCCGGCATCGGCCTCCGGAGACCTCTCCGCCGTGGGCCTGGAACACTCCGAGCACCCCTGGCTGGGCGCCACCGCGGTGCTGGCCAACGGGGAGGGCCACCTCTTCGCCGGCAAGCTGTCGCCGGACGAGCACCCCTGGCTCAAGGACCACGTCGTCCACGGCACCGTGCTCGTACCGGGCACCGGCCTGCTGGAGATGGCCCTCGCGGCGGCACACCGCACCGGAGCGGCCGGCGTCGGTGAACTGACCCTGCTCGAACCGCTCGTCCTGCGCGGCACGGTCCGTCTGCAGGTCGTGGTCGGCCCCGTCAGGGAGGACTCCGGGCGCACCGTCGAGATCTACAGCCGCTCCGAGGAAGCCGTCGACGGAGCATGGCGACAGCACGCCTCGGGCGAACTGCTGGAGCACCACGCCGACCAGGTGGACGACGAGGCCCGGGAGCTGCGGCAGTGGCCGGTCCCGGGCGCCGAGAGCGTACGACTGGACGACTACTACGAGCAGTTCGACGGGCTGGGACTGGCATACGGGCCGGCGTTCCAGGGGCTGACCGAGTTGTGGCGCAAGGACGACACCGTCTACGCGCTGGTGCGCCTGCCCGACGAGGTGCAGGCGGGGGAGTACGGGGTGCACCCCGCCCTGCTGGACGCGGCGCTGCACGGCCTCGCCGCACTGCGGCCGCAGACGGGCGCCGAGGACGAGGGCGGGGACCGTGGCGTCCTGCTGCCCTTCGCGTGGAACGGGGTCGAGTGCTCGGCCGTGCGGAGCGCCGCTCTGCGGGTGCGGGTGGATCTCGACCGTACGACCTCCACGGCCACGCTGCGGGCAGCGGACGCCGAGGGCCGCCCCCTCCTCAAGGTCGCCGCGCTGCGACTGCGCGAGGCGACGGCCGAACAGATCGGCGCCACCGAGCCGGTGGAGCACGTCTACGAAGTCGTGTTCCAGCCGCCCCGGCACCCGAACCGGTCGGCCCCGACAGGCCCGGTCTGGGTCCTGGACGGCGGGCGGGGCACGCTCGCCCCGTCCCTCGACGGCCTCGTCGACGGTTCGGCGGTGGACCGCTGCGCCGACGTCGAGGCGCTGACGGCCCGTCTCGACGAGGGCCGGGCCGCCCCCGGCACCGTCGTCGTGGACGCCACGGAGTACGGAACGCCCGAAGCGCCGTACACCGCCGCCCTCGAGTCGGCGCAGAGCGCGCTGAGCACCGCCCGGCGACTGATCGCCGACGAGCGGCTGCACTCCGCCGAACTCGTCTGGGTCACCCGTGACGGCGTCGCGGCATCGGCCGACGACCGCCTGGACGGGCTGGCGAACGCCACGGTGTGGGGACTCGTCCGTGCCGTGCGCGCCGAGCACCCGGACCGGTCGATACGCCTCGTCGACCTCGACGGCCAGGACGTCGACCCGGGCGTGGTCGCCCGTGCGCTGGCCATGACCGACGAGCCGGAGATTGCCGTACGCCGGGGCGAGGTGCTGACACCGCGACTCGTTCCCGGGACCGCCACGGCCACGGCCGGTGCCACGGACGGCGGGGAGCCGCTGTTCGACCCGCAGGGTTCCGTACTCGTCACCGGGGGTGTCGGAGAACTCGGGCACCTGGTGGCCCACCACCTCGTGCGCACGCACGGCGTGCGACACCTGGTGCTGACCTCCCGGCGCGGCCCGGAGGCGCCCGGAGCCGACGGACTGGTGGACGAGCTGACCCGGGCCGGCGCCGAGACCGTCCGTGTCGTCCCGTGCGACGTGTCCGACCGGGACCAGACGGCCGCCCTGCTCTCGGACGTCGCCCCGGAGCACCCGTGGACCGGAGTGTTCCACCTGGCCGGTGTCACCGATGACGCACTGCTCGCCGACCAGGACCGGGACCGCCTCCACCGGGTCATGGCGTCCAAGGTCGCGGGCGCCGCACACCTGGCGGAGCTGACGCGGGGCCTGGACCTCTCCGCCTTCGTCCTCTTCTCGTCGGTGTCCGGGATCCTGGGCGGCCCCGGCCAGAGCAACTACGCCGCCGCGAACTCCTGGCTCGACGCCCTGGCGACACGTCTCAGGGGCGAGGGCCGGCCGGCCGTCAGCCTGTCGTGGGGGATGTGGGAGCAGGGCGGAGGCGGCATGACCGCCGCGCTCGGCCGGGCGGACATCGCCCGGATGCGCAGACAGGGCGTCGGCGCACTGACCGGGCGCCAGGGACTGCGGGCACTCGACGAAGCCCTGGCCGGAGACCGGGCGCACCTGGTGCCCGTACGGCTCGTCCTCACCGCGGTCCAGCGCGAGGCGGACCGGAACGGTGAGGTCCACGCACTGCTGAGGGGCCTCGTGCGCACCCGGCGCCACCCCGCGGGCCCGGCGTCGGAGTCCGGCTCGCACCTGCGCGACCAGCTGGCCGCGCTCCCGGAGCAGGAGCGGCTCACGGCACTCGTGACGCTCGTGCGGCAGGAGGCCGCCGTCGTACTGGGCGGCACCCGGCCGGAGAGCATCGGCGAGCAGGAGGTCTTCCAGAAGCTGGGCATGGACTCGATGATCGCGGTCGAACTCCGCCGTCGGCTGTCCACCGCCACGGGCGTTCAGCTGCCGCCCACCCTGGCCTTCGACTACCCCACCCCCGTGGCGGTGGCCGGACTGCTGTTGGACCGGCTGTCGCTGGCTCCCGCCGCGGCCGCCGCCGTCCGTCCGGCGGACACCGACCGGACGGCCGACGAGCCGATCGCGGTCGTGTCGATGGCGTGCCGGCTGCCGGGCGGCGTCGACACACCGGAAGGCTTCTGGGAGCTCCTGGCTGGTGGACGCGATGCGATAGGGACGTTCCCGGAGCGCTGGGACGCCCTGGACGTGTACGACCCCGACCCGAACGCCCTCGGCAAGAGCAGCATCCGCGAGGGCGGCTTCATCGACGGTGTCGAGCGGTTCGACGCCTCGTTCTTCGGGATCTCGCCGCGTGAGGCGGTGTCGATGGACCCGCAGCAGCGGTTGGTGCTGGAGGCGTCGTGGGAGGCGCTGGAGCGGGCCGGTGTCCGGCCCGACGCACTGACCGAGAGCCGTACCGGTGTCTACCTCGGCACGATGGGCTCCGACTACAGCAGCCAGCAGGGCCGCGGCCTGGAGGAACTCGACGGGTACGTCGGCACCGGCAACGCGAGCAGTGTGGTGTCGGGCCGGGTGTCGTACGCGTTGGGGTTGCAGGGTCCGGCGATCACGATCGACACGGCGTGCTCCTCGTCGCTCGTGGCGATGCACCTCGCCGCCTCCGCTCTCCGCCAGGGCGAATGCGATGTCGCGCTGGCCGGTGGTGTCACGGTGATGTCCACCCCCACTCCGTTCGTGGAGTTCTCCCGCCTCAACGGCCTTGCCGCGGACGGGCGTTGCAAGTCGTTCTCGGCCGCCGCGGACGGCGCCGTCTGGGCCGAGGGTGCGGGCGTCCTGGTCCTGAAGCGGTTGTCGGCCGCGGAGCGTGATGGTGACCGGGTGCTGGCGGTGCTGCGGGGTTCCGCAGTGAACCAGGACGGTCGCAGTCAGGGGCTGACGGCTCCGAATGGTCCGTCGCAGCAGCGGGTGATCCAGGACGCGCTGGAGGCGGCCCGTCTCGTGCCGGCCGACATCGATGCGATCGAGGCGCACGGCACGGGCACGTCGCTGGGCGACCCGATCGAGGCCGGAGCCCTGGCCGAGGTGTTCGGTCCGGGACGGGACGCGAGCCGGCCGGTGTGGCTGGGTTCGTCGAAGTCGAACATCGGCCACGCGCAGGCGGCTGCCGGTGTGATCGGTGTGATGAAGATGGTCCTGGCGTTGCAGCACGAGACCCTGCCCAGGACCCTGCATGCCGAGGAGCCGAGCGCGCTGATCGACTGGGAGGGCAGTGGGCTTGCCCTGGTGCAGGACGCGCGTCCGTGGGAGCGGACCGACGACCGGGTGCGGCGTGCGGGTGTGTCGTCGTTCGGTCTGAGCGGCACCAACGCGCATGTGATCGTGGAGGAGCCGCCGTTGGTGGAACCGGCCGTCGGAGCCGTCGGTGAGGGTGTCTTCCCGGTGGTGGTGTCGGGCCGTGACGAGGCCGCGCTGCGGGAGCAGGCCGGGCGCTGGGCGTCCTGGCTCTCCGGTGGTGAGGACGTCCGCCTGGCGGATGTGGCGGTGACGGCGGCCCGTCATCGTTCCCACTTCGAGTCGCGGGCCAGTGTGGTGGCGTCGGACGCGGCCGGGCTGGTGGAGGCGCTGGAGGCGCTGGCCGAGGGCCGTTCGCACGACGCGGTCGTCACCGGCAGCGCCGAGCGTCGCGGGAAGGTCGTCTTCGTCTACCCGGGCCAGGGCTCGCAGTGGGTCGGCATGGGCCGTGAACTCCTGTCATCCAGCGAGGTGTTCGCGCAGACGGTGGATGCGTGTGATGCGGCGCTGTTGCCGTTCACGGGCTGGTCGGTGCGGGAAGTCCTGGCCGGTGAGGAAGGTGATCATCCGCCGTTCGACCGGGTGGACGTGGTCCAGCCCGCGCTGTTCGCGATGGGGGTGGCCCTGTCCGCGCTGTGGCGTTCGCTGGGCGTGGAGCCGGCGGCCGTGGTGGGGCATTCGCAGGGTGAGGTGGTGGCCGCGGTGGTGAGCGGTGCTCTCGCTCTGGAGCAGGGTGCGCAGATCGTCGCCCAGCGCTCGCAGGCCGTGCTGGCCTGCGCCGGGCAGGGCGGCATGGCGTTGATCGAGCGCCCGGTCGCGGCGGTCGAGGAATTCCTCGCCCCGTACGGGGATGCCCTCTCGGTCGCCGCGGTCAACACCGCGGGCTCCACGATCATCTCCGGACAGGCCGACGCGATCGAGCAGATCGTGGCCGAGCTCCAGGCCAAGGAGGTCTACGCCCGCAAGATCAATGTGGACTACGCCTCCCACAACGCCCAGATGGACCCGCTGCTGCCGGATCTCGCCTCGAAGTTCGAGGACCTGGCCCCCCAGCAGGCCCAGCTCGCGTTCTACTCCACCGTGACGGGGGCGGTGTCCGACGGCACCGACCTGGACGGTACGTACTGGTGCCGCAACCTGCGCGAGCCCGTCCGCTTCGACCGTGCCCTGAACAAGCTCCTGGACGACGGTCACACCGTGTTCGTGGAGATCTCCGCGCACCCGGTGCTGTCCATGCCGCTGACCGACGGCAGCGCGGAGCGGGGCGGGATCGTCGTCGGCTCCCTGGCCCGTGACCACGGGACCCACGCCCAGCTCCTGCGCAATCTGGGCCTGTTGCACGTCCAGGGGCACGGCATCGACTGGGACCGGGCCCTCGGGCTCGAAGCAGGCCGGGGCTCCCTGCTGAACCTGCCCACGTACGCCTTCCAGCGCGAGCACTACTGGCTGCCCGTTCCGAAGGCCACCGGTGACGCCGGTTCGCTGGGCCTGGAGACCTCGCCGCACCCCTGGCTGGGCGCGGTGACCGAACTCGCCGACGGCGAAGGTCACTTGTTCACCGGCCGCCTCTCCCTCGCCGATCAGCCGTGGCTGAAGGACCACGCGGTCTTCGGGACCGTCCTGGTCCCCGGCACCGGTCTGCTCGACATGGCCCTCACCGTCGCGCACCACGTCGGTGCCGCCGGAGTCGGCGAACTGACGCTGTCCCGGCCGCTGGCGCTCGCCGTCGGCGAGGAGCTTCGCCTTCAGATACGGGTCGGCTCCGCCTCCGACGGGAACAGTCGGCAGGTGGAGATCCACAGCCGGCCCGGTGGCTCGTCCGACGCGGCGCCCTGGACCAAGCACGCCACGGGTTCGCTGACCGACACCTCGCCCGGCGCGGCACCGGAGACCGCGGTGGCCGAGCTGCGCGAGTGGCCGGTGACCGGTGCCGAGCGGGTGGGCCTCGACGGCTTCTACGAGGGGCTGTTCGAGAAGGGGCTGCAGTACGGAACGACGTTCCGGGGCCTCACCGAGCTGTGGCGCAAGGGGAACACGGCGTACGGCATCGTCCGGCTCCCGGAAGAGGTGAGTGCCGACACCGACGGTTTCGCGATCCATCCGGCACTTCTCGACGCGGCCCTCCACGCCTTCGCGGCAACGGGCCTCGGGGCCGACGAGGAGGACGCCGACGGGGTTCTGCTGCCGTTCATGTGGTCCGGGGTGGAACTGTCGGCCATCGGCGGCAGGGAACTCCGGGTGCGCATCGAGCTCACCGGCGATTCGACCGCGACGATCCTGGCCTCCGACGCCGCGGGAGAACCCGTGGCGAGCGCGGCGGGCCTGGAGCTCAAGCGCGCCGGTGCCGCACAGCTCGGGGGCACCGGCACCCACGACACCGAGCACCTCTACCGTGTCGAGTTCCAGCCGCAGACCCTCCCCGAGGCACCCCTGCCGTCCGCGGAGGAGTCCGACGGCCTGCTGGTGATCGGGCCGGACGGGGTCGTCGCGAGGACGCTGGGGACCGATGCCGTCGCACCCGTGGGCGCCCTTCCCGAGTTCGACGAGGGCCGTCCTCGTACGGTGGTCGTCGACCTGACCGCGCCGGACGCGGCCGGTGACGGCGGGGACGGCGGGGACGCCGTCGATCTGGCCGCCCGAACCGTGGTCACCGGGGCGCTGGAATGGTTGCAGACCTTCCTGGACGATCCTCGCTCCGAGGGCATCGACGTCGTCTGGGTGACCCGGGAGGCGGTCTCGGCCGGACCGGTCGACACGATCGGGTCCCTGGCGCACGCACCGCTGTGGGGGCTGGTCCGGGTGGCTCGGGCCGAGCACCCCGAGCGGGGAATCCGACTGGTCGACATCGGTGCCGACCTGCCCGAGGGGGACCTGCTGCGCCGGGTCCTCACCACGGGCACCGAGCCCGAACTGGTGGTCCGCGGGGAGGGCGTGCTGGCCCCCCGGCTCGTACGGGCGCAGAAGTCCGGCTCGCCGGACGCGCTCGTCCCGGAGACGGGGGAGCAGCCCTGGCACCTGGACATCCAGGAGAAGGGCCGGCTGGACACGTTCTTCTTCCGGCCCGTCGACCGGAGCGAACCGTTGGCCGACGGCGAGGTCCGGGTGGGCGTCCGGGCCGCCGGGATGAACTTCCGCGACGTGCTCAACGCACTCGACATGGTGCACGCCCCGAAGCTGGGCCTGGAATGCGCGGGCGTCGTCCTGGAGACCGGGCCCGGGGTCGACCGCCTGCGCGTGGGCGACCGGGTGATGGGCCTGGCGGTGGGCACCTTCGGTTCCGAGGTCCGTGTGGACGCCCGCTGGATGGTCCGTATCCCGGACTCGCTCACCTTCGTCGAGGCCGCGACCGTCCCGCTGGCCTACCTCACCGCGCACTACGCCTTCACGGACCTCGGGACGCTGAACCCGGGGGACAAGGTCCTCGTCCACGCGGCGGCCGGTGGTGTGGGGCAGGCCGCCATGCAGCTCGCCCGCCACGCCGGCTGCGAGGTCTACGGCACGGCGAGCACCGGCAAGTGGGAGACGCTTCGGCAGCTCGGTCTGACCGACGACCGCATCGCGTCCTCGCGGAACACCGAGTTCGAGGACAAGTGGCTGGCGGCCACGGACGGCGCGGGTGTCGACGTGGTGCTCAACGCCCTCACCGGGGAGTTCGTCGACGCATCGCTGCGGTTGTTGCCCAGGGGCGGTCAGTTCCTCGAAATGGGCAAGACGGACGTGCGGGACGCCGACGAGGTTGCCGCGGCGCATCCCGGAGTCCGCTACCGCGCGTTCGACCTGGTCGACAGCGGTGCCGATCGCATTCAGGAAATGCTGTGCGAACTCGTCGCCCTCCTGGAGCAGGGGGCCGTCACACCGCTCCAGTGTTCGGCGTTCGACGTGCGGGAGGCCCCCAGCGCCTTCCGCGTCATGGCCCAGGGCCGTACGACGGGCAAGCTGGTCCTCACGGTCCCGCAGGTCCTGGACGGTGCGGGCACGGTCCTGCTGACCGGAGGCACCGGTGAACTCGGCCGGCTGGTCGCCCGGCGCCTGGTCGTGGAGCACGGTGCGCGGCACCTGGTCCTGACCTCCCGCCGCGGCCCCGATGCGCCGGGCACCGAGGAGATCGTGGCGGAACTGACCGGGGCGGGAGCCGAAAGCGTTCGGGTGCTCGCCTGCGACGTGTCGAAGCGGGCTGAGGTCGCGCACGTCCTGGCCGAGATCGGCACGGAACACCCGCTGACCGGGGTCTTCCACCTGGCGGCGGTGCTCGACGACGGCGTGGTGCGCAACCAGAGCGCGGAGCGGTTCGCGCGGGTGCTCGCCCCCAAGGTCTCGGGCGCGCTGCATCTGCACGAGCTCACGGCCGGGCTGGAACTCTCCGCGTTCGTGCTCTTCTCCTCGGCGGCCGGCACGCTCGGAGCGCCGGGACAGAGCAACTACGCGGCGGCCAACGTGTTCCTCGACACGCTCGCGGCGCATCGGCGCAAGCTCGGACTCCCCGCGGTGAGCCTGGCCTGGGGACTCTGGGAGCAGGCGGGCGTCGGCATGACCGCCCGCCTGGGCGAGACGGAGCTCGCCCGACTGCGCAGGCGGGGCTCGCAGGCTCTGTCCGCGGAGGAGGGAATGCGGCTGCTGGACGTCGCGCTGGAGCGCCCGGAGACCCGACTGGTACCGATCAAGCTCGATGTGGCCGGCCTGCGGAACGGCTCCGGCGACGAAGTCGCCCCGCTCTTCGGGGCGTTGGTACGGCCGAGGCTGCGGCGGGCCCAGGAGGCCGTGGTACGGACCGAGTCGTTGCGCGAACGACTGGTCGGGCTGTCCGCGGAGGACCAGATCGCCACGCTGCTGCGCACGGTCCGGCAGGAGGTGTCCGGTGTGCTCGGTCTGCAGGGCGCGGACGCGGTTCCCGCGGACAAGTCGCTGCGGGACTTCGGCTGGGACTCGCTGATGGCGGTGGAACTGCGCAACCGCCTCTCCGCGTACGCAGAGGTGGCACTGCCGAGCACCTTGGCGTTCGACTACCCGACCTCGCGGGCCATCGCCGAGTTCCTGTACGTACGTCTGGACCTCGGTACGACATCCGGGGAGGCCGGACCGCCGCAGGACCCGGCGAAGGCCGCCGAATGGGCGCTGGGCCGGGTCACCCCCGAGCAACTGCTGCAGAGCGGACTGCTGGCGCAACTGCTGGAGCTCGCGCAGCCGCAGGCCGACTCCTCCGGCGGTGCGCGCACGGCCGAGGAAGCACTGCAGGTCGCGAGCGAACTCTCGGACGACGACATGGACCGGGCACTCGATGCCGTCCTCGGAAAAGCGATGTGAGGAAAGCCTGGGATGAAAACGAAAACTTCTGAATCGCGAGCGTCGCAGCTCTCGGAAACCCCGGACCGGCCGGAGGAGCTGTCCGGCCCGGCGGCCGGGGAGTCCGGTGGCCGCGCACCGTCGCAGAACCGGTGGATCGCCCTGGCCGTGGTCACCCTGGCCTCGTTCCTCGACAACCTGGACGCGAACGCCGTCACCGTGGTCCTTCCCACCATCCAGCGGGACCTGGGCGCCGGTTTCACCGCGGCCCAGTGGACACTGGCCGGCTACGCACTGGCCTACGCACTGTTCCTGATCACGGGTGGCCGGCTGGGGGACATCTACGGGCGCAAACGGCTGTTCATGTTCGGGGTGGCCGGCTTCACCCTGGCGTCCATCGTGTGCGGCACCGCGGTGCTGCCCGAAGTACTGGTGGCGGGGCGGTTCGCGCAGGGATTCATGGCGGCGCTGATGGTCCCGCAGGCGGTCTCCGTCATCGTCACGATGTTCCACCGGGACGAGTGGGCACGGGCGTTCGCCGTGCTGGGAGCCGCTCTGAGCCTGGGCAGCGTCGGGGGGCCGCTCCTCGGCGGGATGCTGACCGAACTCGATGTCCTCGGCCTCGGCTGGCGTGCGATCTTCCTGATCAACGTGCCGCTCGGGGTGATCGCCCTGGTACTGTCCGCCCGCAGCATGCCCGAGTCCCGTTCGGACGAGGCGCTGCGCCTCGACATCGTCGGTGTGGTGCTGCTGACGACCGCTTCCCTGGGAATCCTCTATCCGCTGATCCAGGGGCGTGAACAGGGCTGGCCCGGCTGGATGTTCGCGTTCATGGGCATCGCGGTCCTGGTGCTCGCCCTGTTCGTCGGGCAGCAGCGCCGCCGGCACCGGCGCGACGGATCCGCGCTGATTCCGCCGACGCTCTTCAAGCACCGTTCCACCGTGGTGGGTCTGACGGTGACGCTGTTGGTCTTCAGCGGCGTCGCGTCGTTCTTCCTCGTCCTCACCTACCACCTGCAGACCGGTCTCGGCTGGTCCATCGTGAAGACCGCCCTGGTCACCGCGGCGTGGCCGGTCGGTATCACCGCCACCTTCCAGATCGCCTGGAAGTTCGGCACCGGTCGGGGCAGGCTGTGCGTACGAGTCGGCTCCCTCCTGATGGCCTGCGGTGCGCTGTGGACCCTGCTCGCGGTCTGGTCGGCCGGGAGCGGGGAGCTGTCCTGGCTGCAACTGGCCGGTGCCGAGCTGGTCATGGGCTGTGGCATGGGGCTGACCACGCCCGTGCTGACCGCCGTGGTCCTCGGCGACGTCCCCCCGCAGGACGCGGGTGCCGGCTCGGGGGTGCTCAACGCCGCCATCCAGTTCAGCACGGCCGCGGGGGTGGCGATCCTCGGCGCCCTCTACTTCGGGGGAGTGGAAGGCGGGGTGGGGGCGAGCGCCGGCCCCGGACACTTCAGCTCCGTGACGTCTTCGGTGCTCTGGTGCAACGTGGGCGTTTTCGTCCTGACCACCGTGCTCAGCTCCTTCCTTCCGGGCAGCGGTGCCGCAGGAAAAAGCGATGCCGCAGCCGAATCCGCCGAGCACGACGGACTGCCCGAGCACGACGGACCGGCCGGACACGAAGAAACGGCCGACCGTCTCGTACCGGACCCGGCATAGGCCGAATTAAATTCCTCTGACCGAAAGTAAATCTGGCCCGCTCTGATTTCCTGTGTCAGGCTGGCCGAGCTGTCAATTGCGTCCAGGAGGTTCGCATGACCGACAAGCCGCTCGTCGATTTCGAAGAGAACGACCCCCGGCAGAAATTCCGCGAGGCACTTGAGCGGAAGAGCAACGCGACGAAGTCCAGGCAGGCCCACGAGGAAGGGCGACTGAAGGTCAAGAACATGAGCGGGACCGCCGGGAAGAAGCGGTACTTCCGCCGCAAGACCGGGTGAGACCGAACGGCTGAAGAGGCTGCCGCCATCCCGCGGGGGGATGGCGGCAGCCTCTTCGTTTCCGCCGCGCGCACCGGCTCCACCCATGTCGTGCTTGAATTCCGACGGACTCCCGGTCCGGCTCCGCTCGATTCCCGCTCGGCTCTCGCTCGAATTCCACTCGAATCTTTCTCGAATTGGATTCCGGTCCGGTTCGAGAAAAGAACGGGATTCGGCCATGGATGCCTCGGCGGTCGTTCGAGGAATCGCGGACGACGCGTCGAGCTTCGCTCCAGCACGGCGCGAGCCGTTGCCGCCAGGGTCGTGCGTACGGGCGCGATACGTGGCGCGCATCCTGCGACGACGGAGCTGACACCCGCTGCCATGACCATCACTGCCGAGACCATCGAGACCACGGATGCCGACCGCAGGCGGTGGGAGGCCGACGCGCGCACGCGCGCGACCCGGCTGGAGACGCTGCTCGGCGATCCCTACGACCCCGCCAACCCGCACGGGCTGCGCGCGCTGTTCGCCGCCGACGCCCGGCACGTCCCGCCCGCCGACACGGAGGACCTGCTCGCCGGGACGGGACTGGGCGCCGAGTTCGTACCCGTCGAGCACGGCGGCCGGCTCACCCGGGCCGACCTGCTCGCACGCGTCCTGCGCCCGGTCTTCCGCCGCGACGTCGCCCTCGGCTTCGGCTTCGGGATCATCTCGCTGTTCGCCTCCGGCGCCGTCTGGGCGGCCGGCACCCCCGAACAGCGGCGCCGCGTCGCCGACCTGCTGCTCGGCGGCGGCCGGGCCACGATCCTCCACCACGAACTGGCCCACTCCAACGCGATCCTGCGGCACGAGTTCACCGCCCGCACCATTTCCGGCGGATACCGGCTGGACGGCCGCAAGGACGTGATCATCAACGCCGCGCGGGCCGACGCCCAGGTCGTCTACGCCCGCACCGACCCGGCCCGCGGACCGCACAGCCACTCCGTGCTGCTCCTGGACCGCGGCCGGCACGAGGGCGCCGCCGTACGGCACCTGCCGCGCGTCCCCACCTCCGGCATGCGCGGGGCCCTCTTCTCCGGGCTGGAGTTCGCCGGGCACACCGTCCCCGCCGACGCCCGCGTCGGCGAGACCGGAGACGGCGTCCCCCTCGCCCTGCGCACCTTCCAGGTCAACCGCAGCCTCATCTGCGGCGTCGTCACCGCGGCCGCGGACACCGTCCTGCACTCCGCCGTACGGGCTGCGACCACCGGGCGCAGCACCATCGCGCGCCGCTGGCACAAACCACTGACCGGGGTCTTCGCCGACCTGCTGGCCTGCGACAGCATGGCCACCGTCGTCCTGCGCGCACTGAGCCTGCTGCCCGACCGGGCCCATGTCTTCGCCGCGGCCGTCAAATACGTGGTGCCCGACCTGCTGCGCGAGAACCTGGAGGAGCTCTCCACCGTCCTGGGCGCACGCGGCTACGAGCACGACAACCCGGAGTACGGCGCACTCGACAAGCTCGTACGGGACCTGCCGGTCGCCGGGCTCGGCCACGCCGGAACCGCCTCCTGCCAGTCCGTCATCGTCCCGCAGCTGCGCGGCCTGGCCGAACGCTCCTGGTTCGCGGAGGAGGAACCACCGCCCGAACTGTTCCGCCAGAAGGCCGAGTTGCCCGCCCTGGACTACGGGGCACTGGGCATCGCGGGCGGCGGCGACTTCATGGCCGCCTCCCTCGTCGGCTCCGCCGCCCGGCTCGCCGCGTCCCGCGGCCTCGGCGGCCGGATCGCCGCCCTCGCCGAGCTGGCCGAGGGCTTCGTCACCGAACTGCGGGCGCTGCGCGAGGAATGCCGCCGGCTCCCCGCGTACGGCACCACGGCCCTCGCCGACCCCGCCGTCTGCGTGCTCAGCGACCGCTACAGCCTGATCGTCGCCGCCGCCGCGGTGCTCGGCGTGTGGGAGGGCCAGGACGGCACGGACCCGTTCCTCGCCGACCCGGCCTGGGCGGTGCTCGCCCTGTCCCGCCTCGGCGAACGCCTCGGCATGCACGTGCCCGACCTGCCCGGCGACTGTCCGGCACAGGTACTGGAGGAACTGGTGCGCCGGTACCGGACGGGCCGCAGCTGCGACCTGGACGCCATCGCCCTGGCCCAGTGAACGTGCAGGCACCGACGGAGCAACGAGCAGGAAGGGAAGGACCGTTGACGCGGAGAGAGCCGATGACAGGGATACCGGGCGCGGGCGACGTGATGGACATCGAACAGCCGCTGCCCCCGGCACCGACCGAGGAACGCATCACCGAGCCGATCCACGTCAGCGGCCCCGACGGGCCGTGGGATTTGGTGCGGGAGGGAATGGACCTGCGCGGCAACGCCGTGGTGCACACCACCTGGGGGGAGTGGCTCACCGGAGCCCTCGCCGATCCCTCGCTGCGCCCGCTGCTGGGCCGGGACTGGCAGCGTTACCGGCGCACCACCGACCCCACGATCCGTTTCCGCTTCGTCGCCTCCCGGCTGGCCACCAAGTTCACGGCCGCCGCCGCGCTGGGCACCGGGCCCGCCGAACTCGACCTCGCGTACAAGATCGGTGGACGGCCCTATCTGCGGGGCCTCGACCAGATCGACGTGAGCCTCACCCACACCGACGACCTGATCGCCGTCGGCATCAGCCGCAGCGGCCGGATCGGGGTCGACGCCGAACCCGCCGACCGGCACATGTCGTTCGAACTCCTCCAGAGTCACGTCTGCACCCCCACCGAGCGCGCGGCCCTCGCCGAACTGTCCGAGACGGAACGGACGGCGGAGCTGCTGCGGCTGTGGACCCTGAAGGAGGCGTACACCAAGGCACTCGGCCAGGGACTGCGGCTCGGCTTCACCGAGTTCGGCTTCGGCGTCGGCGAGGGCGGACTGCTGGCCCCCGACGGCACACCGGCCGCGCGCGGCGAATGGGCGTTCACCACCCGGCATGTGCTGGGCCGCTACCTGGTCAGCGTGGCCTGCCACGACTCCGGCCTGGACACCTCGCGCGACACGGCGGCCCGCACCATGCTCGACGAAGGGTTCATGGGGGCCGTCGCGGGACTCCTCGACTCCGACTGACACCACGGGACCGGTTACCGGATTCTCTGCTGAACCAGTAACCGGGTCGTTCCCGGATCCCTCCGGCGCGGGTGGGCCCACAGGGCCGTTCGCGGATCCGTCCAGGGCGGCTGGAGAAATCCGGCCCCGCCCCCGTACCCGGCTAGCGTGCCGGGGAACGGTTGCGGATACGGAGAACGAGGAGGCTGGTCGTGGGGGAAAGGGACCTCTCGGTGCTCGCGGCCCGCCGCGCCACCCTGCGCGTACTGCCCGGCGGAGCACCACCCGCCGCGCCGCACGCGGCCGGAGCGACCACGACGGTACGGGTGTACGTACTGGGCACCGACGCCCTGGCCCGCGGCGGCATCAGGGCACTGCTCGACGGCGGGCCCGCCATCCACGTCGTGGGAGACGGGGCGCCTGGGCCCGCCTGCCCCGACGACATCGCCGCCGCCGGACCGGACGTCGTCCTCGCGCACGGCACCCCGGACCCCGGAATGCTTCGGCCGGACTGCCGACTGCTCACCATCGGCGGGCCGGAACCGGAAACGGGCCCCGGCCCGGCGCACAGCCGGCTGCCCGGCACCGTCACCGCCGCCCAGCTCGCCTCCGCCGTCGTGCTGACCGCCGCCGGGTACACGGTCGCGGTACGGCCGGACGGCCCGGCACCCACGGCCGGCCCCGGGGCGGGACCCGCCGCCCCGGTCATCTCCGACGTCGGCCCCGAACAGCTCACCGACCGCGAGCGGCAGGTGCTGGGCCTGCTCGCCCACGGTCTGACCAACACGGAGATCGCCGGCTCGCTGACGCTCTCCGAGCACACGGTCAAGACGCACGTGCAGAACCTGCTCGGCAAGTTGCGCCTGCGCAACCGGGTCCAGGCGGTGGTCTACGCGTTCGAGGCCGGACTGCGCCGACCACTCAGCCCGTCCCCCTGACCGGCACGACCCGCACCACCGAAGCACCGAGCCCGCACCACCGCAGTACGGCACCACCACAACACCGCAGTACCGCACCACCGCAGAACCACAGGACCGAATCCGCTTCACCGAAGACTTGAGTCCGCTCCACCGAACACCGTGCCGATGGCCGGAGACCCCGGCCCACCGCCGTGTCAGCGCCGTATCAGGTCCGTATGGGCGGGCCTCGCATACTCGTTCCGTGCTCGTAGAGAGGGGAGGGAGGGGGTGCGCGCCCCGAACACATCATGACCGCCAACCATTTCTCACCGATGTCGCAGGTCTCTCCGGAGGGACCGATGACCGTTGTCGTCGACCCCGGGGAACCCCCCTATGACGCTCCGCCGTTCCTGGAACTCCGCGGTCCCCTGGACACCCGGAGCCTGGAAGCAGCGCTGGACCGGCTCGCCGCCCGCCGGCCGGACGGCCCGGCCTGGCAGCACCGGCTCCGGCCCCACGGACCCGGCCTGCACACCCTGAGACTCACCATGGGCGCCCCCGGGGAGTTCCCGGCCGGGCTGCTGGCCGACCTGCTCACGGACCCGCCCCTGACGGGCCGCTGCGTGCGCACGGCCGGGGCGAGTCCGCTCCAGCTCGAACTGCTCGCCGACGCCGACGCGCACCCGGGCACCGGACGCCACGTCGAGCAGCTCGCCTGGGACTGGCACGGCCCGCTCGACCCGGAACGCTTCACCGCCGCCTGGCAGTCCCTCTTCGACCGGGAGAGCGTGCTGCGCTCCGCCTTCGACGACGGCCCCGAACCACGGATCGTGGTGCACGACCGGGTCCGGGCCGAAGTGGTACGGCTGCCGCACAGCACCGAGGACTGGGCGTCGGTGGTCGAGTACGACCGGCGGCGCGGCCTCGACCCGCGCCGCCCCGGACCGCTGCGCGTGACCGTACTGGGCGGCGGCCCCCTCGTGTCGGTCACCGCTCCGCCCACCCGGGTGCTGCTCACCTACCACCACGCGCTGCTCGACGACTGGAGCGCACGCCTGCTGCTGCGGGAGTTCTACCGCGCCTACCTGGCCGACGGCCTCCTGCCCGGGGGCGAGCGCCGCCCCGACATGGACGACTACACGCAGTGGCTCGCCCGCCAGGACGTCGGCCCCGCACGGGAGTTCTGGACGGACGCCGCACCCCCGCCCGACGCCGCGCACTCCCCGCTGCCCCACACCCCTGACACTCCCGGCGCCTCCGACCCTTCTGCCTCCACGTCCGCCCCCGCCTTCCACGGGACAGGCACCGGAACCGGGCGCACCCGGCTGCGCCTGACCGCCGCCCAGACGGCACGGCTCGGCGCCTGGGCGGCCGGCTGGGGCAGCACCGAGAGCGGCGCGCTCCAGGCCGTGTGGGCGCTGCTGCTGTACCGGGCCACCGGGTCGGCCGACCCGCGGCCGGTCCGCTTCAGCGTGACCGTGTCCGGCCGCGGAATCCCGTTCGACTCGGTGGAACGACTGCCGGGCTCGCTGCGCAACCCGCTGCCGATGTCCGTCGTCGTCGACCCGCGATCGAGCGTGCCCGCACTGCTCGCCCTGCTGCGCGACCGGGCGCTGGACATGGCGGCGTACGAATGGGTGTCGGCGGGCCGTATCCGGGGCTGGACCGAGAGCCCGGACCGGCCGGCCGGACCGGAGGGCAGCCTCGTCGCCTTCGACGGCCGGCCCCGGAACGCGGACGGCCTCGCCCCCGAACTCGCCGCCCGGGGAATCCGGGTGGGCCACCCGGAGACGCTCGGCGCCCACACGGCCTTCCCCCTCACGCTCGCCGCCCACCACGACGAAGCGGGCGGGCTCGTCATGACCGTCACCTACGACCGCACCCAACTCGCCGGTATCGGCGGCGTCCTGGCCCATGCCGCGTACCTGCTGGACGAACTTCCCCGGATCGCGGGAGAGTTCACCACCGTCGCCGAGGTGCTGGAACTCCTGTCCGCCGCGGACCTGGACGCGGGCGCGAGTACGGACACGGGCACGGGCACGGGTGCGGAAGTGTGCCCGGCCACGGACGGCGGAGCCGAATCCGGAGCGGGAGACAGCACCGGTACCGGGGCGGGGGCCGGTGGGGCGTCCGCGATCATCACCCTGCGGCCGTCCCGGAAACCCGGCGTCGGCACCGTCTGCCTCGTCCCCGCACACAGCACCCCGCGCTTCCGCCACGACCTGCTCGCCCGCTCCTACCGGGGCCCCGAGAGCCTCGTGCTGCTGGGCACCCCGCCGGACGACGCGCGGGCCGGGTACGACGCGCTGCGACCGCTGATCGACGCGGGCGGTCCCCTGGTGCTCGGCGGCTTCACCGGCTGCGGAGTCGCCGCGTACGGGATCACCCGGCTGATCGCGGAGAACGGCGGCCGACCGCCGCTGATCGTGCTCACCGGCACCGCGACCTCCGCCGCCGACCTCGCCCGACTGCTCGAATCCGCCGCCGAACGCGCCGGATGACGAATCCGCCGGACGGCCGCCGGACGGTCATCGGGCCGTCCGGTCCCGCCGACGACCGACCGTTCGACGGACCTCGAACCGTTCAACGGACCTCACACCTCTGGAGAGCCATGTCCCGCCGCCTGTTCACCTCGGAGTCCGTCACCGAGGGCCACCCCGACAAGATCGCCGACCAGATCAGCGACACCATCCTCGACGCACTGCTCCGTGAGGACCCGACCTCCCGGGTCGCCGTCGAGACCCTGATCACCACCGGCCAGGTACACATCGCGGGCGAGGTCACCACCAAGGCCTACGCCGACATCCCGGCCCTCGTGCGCGAAAAGGTCCTGGAGATCGGCTACGACTCCTCCGGCAAGGGCTTCGACGGCGCCTCCTGCGGCGTCTCGGTGTCCATCGGCGCACAGTCGCCCGACATCGCGCAGGGCGTCGACACCGCCTACGAGCAGCGGGTCGAGGGCTCCGCCGAAGGCGGGGAGGGGGACGAGCTCGACAAGCAGGGCGCCGGCGACCAGGGCCTGATGTTCGGCTATGCCACGGACGAGACCCCGTCCCTGATGCCGCTGCCGATCGACCTGGCACACCGGCTCTCG
Source organism: Streptomyces sp. NPDC002669 (assembly GCF_042889165.1). Taxonomy (NCBI): domain Bacteria; kingdom Bacillati; phylum Actinomycetota; class Actinomycetes; order Kitasatosporales; family Streptomycetaceae; genus Streptomyces; species Streptomyces sp. NPDC002669. The sequence goes on from NZ_JBIAQQ010000024.1 coordinate 141,032, forward strand.
CGCCGGCTCTCCGAGGTCCGCAAGAACGGGACCGTCCCGTACCTGCGTCCCGACGGCAAGACCCAGGTCACCATCGAGTACGTGGGCAGCCGCCCCGTCCGTCTCGACACCGTCGTCGTCTCCTCGCAGCACGCCTCCGACATCGACCTCGACACCCTGCTGACCCCGGACGTCCGCCGGCACGTCGTCGAGCACGTGCTGGCCGAACTCGCCGACAGCGGCATCAAGCTGGAGACCGAGGGCTACCGGCTGCTGGTGAACCCGACCGGCCGTTTCGAGATCGGCGGCCCGATGGGCGACGCCGGTCTGACCGGCCGGAAGATCATCATCGACACCTACGGCGGCATGGCCCGGCATGGCGGCGGCGCCTTCTCGGGCAAGGACCCGTCGAAGGTGGACCGCTCGGCGGCGTACGCGATGCGCTGGGTCGCCAAGAACGTCGTTGCGGCCGGCCTCGCCGCCCGCTGCGAGGTCCAGGTCGCGTACGCGATCGGCAAGGCCGAGCCGGTCGGCCTGTTCGTCGAGACCTTCGGCACCGGCACCGTGGCCCAGGAGCGCATCGAGCACGCCATCGGCGAGGTCTTCGACCTGCGCCCGGCCGCGATCATCCGCGACCTCGACCTGCTGCGCCCGATCTACTCCCGGACCGCGGCGTACGGCCACTTCGGCCGCGAGCTCCCCGACTTCACCTGGGAGCGCACCGACCGTGCCCAGCGGCTGAAGGCCGCGGCCGGTCTCTGACCGGTCGGCCCCTTCGTCCTACGCATCCCAGGGAGTACATCCATGGCCTCGTTGCCGACCTCTTCCGCCGACAGCAGGATCCGAGCCGGAGCGTTGCGTGAGGCGCTTGCCACCCGGGTGGTGGTGGCGGATGGTGCGATGGGCACCATGTTGCAG
>NZ_JBIAQQ010000025.1:0-136770 GCF_042889165.1 Streptomyces sp. NPDC002669
TCCACCTCACGGAACGAACCCTCGTCCAGCAGCAGACCGATCCGCTCACGCGCCGTCAGCTTCCCCTTGGCATGCTGCGCCTCGGTCGCCCGGTCACTCGGTCCACGACGGGCCTGCTCGCGCAACGCCAGCAGCTCGGCCACCCGGCCGCGGGTGTCGGTCGGCTCGCCCGGGATTTCGTCCACAACGGTCATGCACCGACCCTACGGAGCCGGACAAGCAAATCCTGCCGTTGACTCCGTACAGTCTCCCGACCCGTTTACTGGTGGAGCCTTACATAAGCAGAGCCGCGTGCAGGCGAAGTACCAGCCAGTACGGGTAAGTCTTTGTGCGGGTCCGACAAAGTCTCACCGTGGTCTGCTGCACACCCCCGTCAGTCTGGGGACACGGCGGGGCTGGGCCTTCTGGACCCGCTGCACGTCCTTCAGCCGCTCCCGTACCGACCCGCCGGGGTGGGCCATGGTGAGCAGCACCGCCTCGTAGAACGCGTCCCGGACGGCGGCGGGCATCACGTCGGAGGCGTCCAGGCAGAGCGGCAGCCGGTGATCGGCGAGGCGGTCGCTGATCCGCTTCTCGACGGTACCGCTGCGGGCGGGCACGTCGGGGTTCGGCGAGAAGACCCCGGCCCTGCGGCCCCATTCCTCCTGGGCCTCGCGGGAGGTGAGCCGGGCGAGCAGGTCGCGGGCCTGTGCGGAGTCGCCGAAGAGCGCGGCGAAGTCGGCGGAGACCTCGCGGCCCTTCGCCCTCGGTCCCCCGGGCAGCAGCCGCGCGGAGTCCGTGAAGGAGACCCGCTCCCGGCGGTCCCCGTAGAAGAAGCGGGCGAAGGAGCCCTGGTGCTCCAGGGCGCAGTCGCCCTCGAAGAGCAGGCCGTTCCCGCCGGGCTCGCCCCGGTGGTCCTGGACCAGGGCGTTCCGGGCGGTCGCCGGGCTCTGGGCCAGCAGTCCGGCCCACAGGCTCCAGGCACGGACCACCGGCTCGGCCGTCCAGCTGAGGTCACCGGTCGCCCAGCGCCCGTACAGCACCGGGCCCGCCGTCTGCAGGATCAGGTCCTCGATCCAGTCGCTGCCGGGCCAGCCGGACGCCCCGTCGTCGCCCATGCCGATGCACCAGGAGCCCAGCGGCGCCGGGGCGGCGGGCGGCGGACGGTCCGTGCGGTACCAGACGATGCTCTTGAGGTCGGCCTTGAGCGGTACCCAGAGGTCCGCGTCCATGCCCTCGGCCTCGGGCTGCCAGGGTCTGCCGTACGTCGTGGCGCCGACCGGGCGGCCCACCGGTTTCAGCCGGTTCTCCGCCGCGTACTCGACGAGGTCACCGATGCCCGGCAGGATCGCGATGTCGGGCGGGTCGCCCGCCTGCACCCCGGCGAGCAGGACCTCCCGGGTGGCTGCGGTGCCCTGGTAGGTGTACGGGGTGCCGAGGGTGTCCAGGACGCCCTTGAACTGTTTCTCCTGTTCGCCGGTCCACGGGCCGAGGATCGTCACCTTCGGCCGGCCGTCGTCGCCGCCGGGCACGGCGAGCCCGCAGCCCGCCGCGGTCAGCGCCAGGCACAGGACGAACAGGACGGCGCGGAGGCGGCCGGTCGTCCCCGTTCCCGGCGGCCGGTGTCGCGGGCGGCCGGTCATCCCGGTCTCCGGTAGTCGGTGTTGAGGTGCCGGCCGAGGCCGATGACGGGCAGCAGCAGGATCGTCACGCCGCCGGCGAGCGCCCCGTAGTAGGTGCCGCTCTGCCAGTCCCGGGCGGCCAGTCCGGCGCGCACCCGGGCCGACTCGTCGGTGACCGCCTGCTGGGACCGGGCCAGGTCGGCGCGCACCCGGGCCGACTCCCCGGTGCCGGCCCGCTGGGACCGGGCCGGTTCGGTGTGGCCGTGGGCCCGCCGTTCGATCCGGGCCAGTCCGTCGCGGGCGGTGTCCAATCGGTCCAGGGTGACGACGGTCGCGGTCAGCGGGACCACGGCCAGGAAGACCGTGGCGGCCAGCGAGACCAGCAGGCAGAGGTCCAGGCTGTGTCCGCAGCGGGTGCGCAGCAGCCACAGCGCGGAGAGGGTGAGCAGGGCCATGGCCACCAGTCCGGTCCCGGCCACCGCCCAGCCGGCCCGCTGGAAGGTGCCGGCCGAACTGAGCAGGTCGACCCGTTCCATCTGGTGTCCCTGGAGGACGTCCAGTCGCGGCACCACCCCGGTGTCCTTCCGGGTGAGGAGGGTGTCGGCCTCGGCGAACTTCTCCTCCCGCATCGGATCGTCCGACACGTACTTCGTCACGGCCGGGGTGATGGAGGCGCTGTAGGAGGTGAGCACGCCGTTCACGGTCTCCAGGGCCCCGCGGCCCCGTTCCCCGTCGATCTGTACGTCGGCGAGCCGGGTCAGGCCCTGGTCGGCGGCGGCCAGTTGGGTCTCGTACCGGGCCCCGGCGCCGACCACGTCGGCGATGTGGTCCGCCACGGAGCCCCTGGCCTCCTCGTGGGCGCGCAGCAGGGCGAGCTGGGTGGCGGCCACGCCCTGCACGGCGGGGGCGCCGCGGGTGCGCATCTCGCCCGCGGCGGACTGCACCTGACGGTACGAGAGGAGCAGGGCGGCCATCGAGACCAGGGCGACCAGCAGCAGCGCGGCGCGGTGCCGCTCCAGCAGGCGGCGGGTCCGGGAACGGTAGGGGGCACTGCCCGGGGGCCCGGTCCGGGCCCCCGCCCCGGCGGCGTTCCGGTTCCTCATGACGGTCCGGATGCTCACAGCCGCCTCCCGCAGGCGATGCAGAACAGGGCCGAGGTCCCGGCCGGGTGGTCGCAGTGCGGGCAGCGGCCCGCCGCTCCGTCCGGGGCCCCGGGCAGGCGCACGGGGTGGCCGGAGGCGATGCTGAGCAGTCCCTGGCGGACGGTTCCGGGGTCGACGGTCGGCCCGATCCGCACCTGCCCCTGGGGGCCGTCCACGATGCGGGCGACCCGGCGGACCTCGTCCAGGACCCAGTCGGCGGCGATCTCGGTGGCGAGCCGGACCGCGAGCCCGAGCTGTGCCTCGGCCCGCTCGCGGCGTTCCAGGTCGAGGGCGGCGTAGCCGTGGTGGAGGGCGGTGCGCATCTGGGTGGAGACGTTCATGGTGTGGACGGTCCGGTCCGCGACGCCGGGCGGGCTCGCGGTGGCGGCCGCGTCCCCGGACGGCAGCCAGCGGACCACGACCGGTTCGATGACGCCGCCGACGGAGACGGTGGCCAGTTGGAGGGGCACGTCCAGCGGGTCGCCGCTCGCGTCGGCCCGCAGGCCCAGGAGGTAGTCGCGGGACTCCGGTCCCCAGCGGTGGGTGCGGAACTCCAGCCGGCGCGGCCGGCCCCCGCCCGCCACGGCCTTCCCGCCGGGCACCGGTACCGGCACCGGTTCCAGCCGTTGCTGGTGGGGGGCGGTCTCGGTCAGGGTCACCTCGCGCACGGCCGGGCGGACGGTCACCTCGATGGGCAGTTCGGGGCTGCGGACCCGGCGCAGCCGGTCCAGGGCCGCGGTGGCGGCGGGGGCGAAGTCGTCGGGCGAGCCGGTGGCGGTGCCGTGCAGTCCTTCCGCGACGGCGAGCAGCGGGCCGGGGTCCCAGTCGGCGCCGGGGGCGATGACGTCGGCGGTGAACGCGTCCTCGCAGCGGGCGAGTTCGAGGTTCAGCGCGCTGTCCGGGCGGGCCGGGTCGTCCCCGTCGGCGCGGTCGCCGCCGTCGGTGACGAGGATCAGGTGGCGTACGGGCAGGGCGCGTTCGGCGAACAGTTCGCGTGCGGTGGCGAGCCGGTGCGCGTATCCGGTCGGCGGCCCGTCCGCGGCGGCGATCCGTCCGACGCTGAAGGCGGCGCGGCGGCGGTCGGCGGGACCGGCCAGGGCCCACCGGCCGCTCAGCGGGTAGCACCGGGAGTCGCCGCCGCCCAGCACGGTGTACGAGATCCCGTCGGGCAGGGCGCCCATGACGGCGGCCAGTGCGGCGGCGGCCGCGTCGCGGCGCCGGGGCGCCACGTCCACCGCGAGGACCAGGGCGATGTCGACGGCGGGGACGCGGTCGCGCGGGCCGGTGGCGACCGCCGTGACCCGCACGTGGGCGTCGATCCGGGCGTCCTGGTCCGGCCGGTGCTTCTCCGCGACCCGGACGGACAGCTCGACCCCGAGTCCGGTCGGTGCTGCGCTGCGGACCATCTCAGCTCCCCCCGGCGGTACGGCGTCCGGGCGAGAGCCAGAAGCGGCCCTGCGGGCGGACGGCGTGCGAGAGGTCGATGAGCTTGTCGTGGTCGGCGCCCCCTCTGCACTGCCGGGCCATCCAGCGGTAGCTCCGGGCCAGGTCCTCCCGCACGGCCCTCTCGCCGGGCACCGGCACCGGGGGCAGGCCCCGCCGCCACCAGCGCCCGTCGGGCCGGCTGCCGCCGGCGGCGGCCCGGACCGCGTCGAGCTTCCACTCGTACAGTTCGGTGCGCAGCAGCCGGGCCGATTCGTCGCCCGTCACGACGGACGGCGGCTGCGGTCCGGTGCGGTCACCGCGCAGGGGTACGGCGTCGATCACGGCGTCGATCCGCCGCACTCCGGGCAGGGGGTGTTCCCCGGCGGCGAGCCGGGCCGCCCGGATGCGCAGGGCGGCGATCCGGGCGACGGTGTGGTCCCGCGACTCGTCGGGCACCAGGTCCAGGACGGCGGTCGCCGCGGTCCGGTCGCCGCGGGCCAGGGCGAGCCGGGCCAGGCCGAGCGCCGCGCCGACGTGGGAGGGGTTGCGGGCGTGCACGGCCCGGAAGAGTTCGTACGCCGAGGGGGCCGGGCCGGGCGGGTGGTCGGGGCCGAGCTGCTCCGCGACGTAGGCGAGGGCCAGTTTCGTGGCGTACTCGCCGGGCAGGGCGCGGTGCACGGCGGTGAAGTGGTCCAGGGCCTGTGCCAGCAGCCGCCGCCGGTCGCCGGGGTCCTGGGCGCCGCGCAGGGCGACGAGTCCCCGGTGCCAGCCGAGCCGCCACTGCCGTACCGGGCCGGGGCCGGGGATGGCGTCCGCCGCCGCCACCTGTTCGCGGGCGGCGGCCAGGGCCTCGCCGCCCTCCCTGGCGAGGAGCAGGCGGACGTTGTGCAGGCAGATCTCCACCGACCGCTCCCCCGTGGCGGGCTGGGCCAGTAATCGTCCGGGGTCGTAGCTGCTCACCAGGAACCGGGCGGCCTCCGGGTCCCCGGGGTAGGGGCGGGGCACCGGCAGCCGCCGGGCGATCTCGGCGGGGGTGGGGAGCCCGGAGTCCAGGGCGGGCGCCTCGCGGATCTCGTCGCGGCGGTGCGGGGTGCGGGCCAGCCAGTGCGCGTAGTCGGGCACGGTGCCCAGCCGCGCGCCGAGCAGTCCGGTGGACGGGGTGAAGTGGGCGGACGGTTCGGTCCGGTCGCGTTTCCCGCGCAGTGCCCTGATCTCCCGCAGCACTCCGCGCAGTTGGCCCGCCATCTCGTCGGCGTCGGCGAACCGGCGTTCCGGGTCCGGGTCGGTGGCCCGCTCCACCACCAGCCGGAACGAGCTGGTGCCGAGGCCGGGCACGTCGTCGCCGACGGCCCAGCCGGCCAGCTCGGCCAGGGTCGCGCCGACGGTGTGGATGTCGTGGGCGACGGTCAGCGGGCTGCCGCTGACCATCTCGGGCGCGGCGTAGCGGGGGGTGATGACGGGCGGCGGTTCCGTGGAGCCGATCGCCCGCACCCCGCCGAGGTCGATGACCTTGATGCCGTCGTGCTGGTGGACGACGTTGGACGGCTTCATGTCCCCGTACAGGAATCCCATGCCGTGCAGGTGGGCGAGGGCTTCGAGGATCTGGCAGCCGTAGGTGAGGACGTGTTCGATGTCGAGGACGAAGGTGCCCTGCCGGGTCGCCTCGACGACTGCGGAGAGGGTGCGGTCGCCGACGTCCTGCATCACGATGTACCCGCCGGAGACGGTGCCGTCCTCGTTGCCGGTGCTGACGAAGTCCCGGATCTGGACGATGCGTTCGTGCCGGATGGCGACCAGGCTGCGGCGTTCCTCGCCGGCCTGGGCGGCGCCCCGTTCCGCGTACCGGTTGAGCAGGCCCTTCACGGCGACGAGGTCTTCGAGGTGGGTGTCGCGGGCGAGGTAGACCCAGCCCTGGCCGCCGTGGGCGATGGGGCCGAGGATGCGGTACTGGTTCTGGAGCAGCGGTCCGTCGCCGGTGAGTTCGGGGCGGTAGGAGTAGGGGGCGCCGCACCGGGGGCAGTGGCCCTCGTCGGGCGGCGGGGCGGCGGTGTACGGGGGGACGAAGTAGGTGGCGCAGGACTTGGCCGAGCAGCTCATCCGGATGCGGGCCCGGGTGACGGCGGCGCTCAGGCGGCGGTCGGGGGGGTTCGGCCGGAGCCGGGGCAGTTCCAGCAGGTTCACCGGGCCGTACGCGGTGGGGTCGGCGGGCAGCGGCGGGAGTCCGGGACCGTCCTCGGCGCGCCCGCAGGTGTCGCAGTGGCCGGTGCTCTGCACGGCGCCGTCGCACGGGCCTCCGGTGAAGCGGCGGTGCGGGCAGGGGATTCTCATCGCTGCTCCGCCCGGCCCTGCTCGCCACGGGGTGCGGGCAGCTCCGTCCCGGCGTGCCGGTCGTGCCGGTCCAGGTCCGCCCGCAGATCGCGCAGCAGGGCGCGCAGGGCGGTGAGCCGCTGGTGCGGGTCCTCGACGGTGCGCAGCGAGGCCAGCCGGCGGCGGTGGCGGGCCGCGTCCGTGCGCGGCAGGGGGGCCATGGAGGCCGATTCCACCAGGCCGTTCAGCGCGGCCCATTCCCGCTCGATCTCCTCGGCGCGGCGGATCAGCAGGGCGGCCCGGTCGTCGAGGGCGGGCAGCAGCAGGTGCCGCGCGGCCTCGGTCACCCCGGCGCCCCCGCCCTCCCGGACGACGACGAGCACCCGGAAGCCGAGCGCCCGTACCCGTACGAGCAGGGGGACCAGTCGGTGCGGCTGCCGGTCCTCGTCGAGTCCGATCACGGCGAGGGTGGGGCGGGCGCCTCCGGCCCCCGCTCCCCCGGACCCCGTCCCCGGTGGCCGTTCCGGCGGGGTGCCGCCCGTGAGGAGCCAGTCGCGGTACGCCGCGGCCTGGTGGCGGGGCGGGCGGAGCCGGGTCACCAGCTCGTCGACGAAGTCCTCGGGGGTGGTGCGCCCGCCCCGGTAGACGAGGTGGGCGCGGTGCAGCTGGTGGCGCAGGGTGCGGTCGCGTCCGCCGCCGTGCGGGACGACGCTGAGCCGCACCTCGGGCTCGTCGCCCCCGGCGAACCATCTCCGCAGCCGCCGCGCCAGCCCGTGGTCCCAGCCGTCCGGGCCGCTCAACTCGGCGACCAGGGGCACGAGTTCGGCGATCCTGTCGATCGGGACCATGTACGAGAACGCCAGGTCGTTGTCGGCGGGCAGGGCCAGGTCGCGGTCGCCGCGCCAGCTGACGACCATGCCGACCACCCGTTCGGGCGATCCGGCGGGGCCGCCGCGCACCTGCACGGCGGCCCCGCTGAACCCGGGGCGCACCACCTGTTCGTTGCGTCCGGCGTCGAGCTGGATCCACGCCCCGTGCGCCCCGCCGATCCGCCCGGTCAGCCACATGCCGTCGGCGAAGGCCCGCGCGTATCCGCCGATCCACACCTCACGGCCGCGTTCCAGGCTCCGGTCGAGGGAGGCGGGGGTGGCGTGCGGGCGCGGGCTGTCCAGGGCGAGTACGGCGATGTCCTCGCGGGTCGCGCCGAGTCCGGGCAGCCAGCCGCCCTCGGCGACGCGGGCCCCGACCGGGGCGATGCCGGGGTTCTCCGCGAATTCCACCCACATCCGGGCATCCGGCTCCCCCACGACGTGCGCGCAGGTGAGGGCCCGGTCCTGGGTGAGCAGCACCCCGGCGCCGCAGACGGGCCCGTCCGCGGCGCCGCGTCGCAGCCGCAGCCGCCAGTCCGCTCTCAACTCCCCCATGGCGCACGAGAATACGCGCGTGACGGGGGCCGCTCCCAGCCCTTCGGCACACTCCGGTCACCCATCGGCTACCGGACGTCACACCGGAGGGTGACGCCCGCGGTGCCCGGGTCGACCCGGAGGACCAGGCTCCGGCCGGTGGCGCGCACCTCGATGCCCGGGTCCGCGGAGACGACCTCGCGCACCGGCCGGTCCCACACCACCTCCACCGGGGTGCCGCTGCGGTCCGGTCCGCTCACGCACAGCGTCGTCGTGCCGCGCCGCTGCCGTACGAGCACGCTCGCCGGGGCCGTGGCCGAGAGCGGTCCGGCGGTGTCCGCGCGCCAGAAGTTGGCGGCGGTCAGCCCCAGCGCGCGCACCGCGACCGCCTGGACGGTGGCGGTGTTGGCGAGCACGGTCAGCCATCCCTCGTCGGCGGCGCGCTCGGTGACGGCGCGGCGGGAGGCGCCGGGCATCAGCAGGTAGACGTGGTCGGCGGCGTCCGGGTCGGTGCCGTGGTCGAGCCAGAGGGTCTGGTAGCGGCGGGTGCGGCGTTCGGTGGAGCTGGTGGTGTTGATGTCGGACCAGGCGCCGGTGCGGTCCTCGCGCAGGGTGCGCAGGTCCGCCCCGCCGGGGAGGACCCAGCCGCCGTGGCCCTCCAGATGGGCCCAGCGGGGCCGGGGGCGGCTGTCGACGGTGAGCGCCTCGGTGCCCTTCTCGCCGAGCATCCGGTTGTCGACGATCGTCTCGACGGGCACCCCGTCGGTGGCGGTGATGCCGGCGCCGAGGCAGATGACGGCGTCGGCGGCGCAGAACCACGACATGCGGGCGTCCAGGGTGGAGCCGAGGCCCTTGAGGTGCTGGCCGACCGCACCGTACTCGCCGTCGGTGGCGCCGCCGACCCAGTTCGCCGCGGGTCTGGCCGCGCCCCATTCGCCGCCGGCCCGGTCGGCGAGCCGCTTGGTCGACACGGTCGTGCCGGGCAGCCGGTAGGGGTCGACGGTGGGCCAGAACCAGTCGGTGTACTGGTCGTTGTGGGCCGCGCCCGGCCACCAGTAGAGCATTCCGGCGCCGGTGTGCCAGCCGCGCGGGTTCTCGCCGTTGCCGCATTCGTAGTACGAGATCCGCGAGGAGGCCATGGAGATGCCGGCGGCCCAGTCCGGGCGGCGGTGGACGGCGCGGGCCATCTGGGCGAAGAGGTGGTGGCCCACCCGTTCCGGCGCGGCCGGGACGGCGGTGGCCTGCACGGCGTGCAGCCGGGCCAGGTCCGCGACGGGGAACTGGCGGGCGGTGAGGACGGGGCTGGTCCGGTCCCGGGCGATCCAGCCCTTGATCATGCCGTGCCACCGGTCGCGTTCGGCCGGTGAGGCGCCCGCGGCGAGGAGGGCGATCCCGGCGATGATGCCCTGGCCGTGGAAGTGGTCGCTGCGCATCACCTGGAGGTCGTCGTTCTTCAGCAGGCCGCGGCTGATGGCCCGGCCGTTGACGCTGTCCATGACCAGGCCGTTGTGGATCAGCGGGGCGTAGGCGCGTTCGACGCTGTCCAGGATGATCTGCCGGTTCGGGTCGGTGACGGCCCAGGTCGATCCGGCGAGCAGGGCGAAGAGGCGGCCGAGGCCGTCGAGCATGACCTGGCCGTAGGTGCCGGAGTAGGCGACGGTGGTGTGCTGGACGAACGACCCGTCCGCGTACAGGCCGTCCCCCTTGGTGACGTACGGGAAGACGGGCGACAGGGCGTCCCTGGCGAGGGCGGTCCTGGCGGGTGCCCGGCCGAGGACGCCGCGCACGGCGACGGAGCGGCACAGGTCGACGCGGTTAGCTCCGGTGGAGGTGCCGCTGTAGTCGCGCAGGACCGCGTCGGGGATGAAGTGGTCGACGGCCGCGCAGGCGGCCTCGATCCGGGCCGTGCCCAGCTGTTCGTACAGCACGGCCGCGATGTCCATGAGGAGGCGCGGGCTGCCGATCTGCCACTCCCACCAGTTGCCGTACGGCGTGACGGAGGCGTGGTAGGCGGTGGCGGCCAGGTGGTCCCAGCCGCGCAGGATGTCGGCGAGGAGGGCGGCGTCGCCGGTCGAGCCGGTGCCGGGCTGCGCGTACGCCTGGGTCATCGTCCACAGCCGGCCGTAGCTCTGGCTGATGCCGGACGGCGGATCGAAGGCGAGGCCGGGCCACAGCGAGTTCGCGGCCGGGCTCATCGTCGACCGGAAGCCGCGGGCGAGCGTGCCCGTCCCGGCCAGTCGGGAGGCGAAGGGTTCGGCGCCCGGGTCGTAGCCGGTGCCGAGCGCGATGTCGGTCCAGCGGCGGCGGAGGGTGTCGAACTCGTCGGCGTCCGGGGAGGCGTGCGGAGCGGCGGCCGTGGCGGAGCCGGGGAGGGTGACCGCCAGGGCGGTGGCGGCGGAGAGGGTCAGCAGGGTGCGGCGGGACCAGCCGGACTGGTTCGGCATGTGCGGCTCCATGTCATCGGTGACGGCCGTCGGGAAGTGGCCGTCGGGAGGGGTGGGGGGCCTTGCACGCACGACGCGGGACGGGCGCATCCGGTGGGCGCCCGTCCCGCATCATGGTGGATCAGTTACCGCACCGGAAGCGGGCGTCGCCCCAGTCCGCGTGGTCGTTGCCGTTGCCGTCGCCGCCGTCGCCGACGACCAGGTCGACGTACTTGGCCCCGGTGACGTCGGCCGTGAGCGACCAGGCGCTGTCGGCCGCCCTCAGCACCGGCGACTTCACCTTCTCGGTGCCGTCGGCCAGGACGGAGAACTGCACGCTGCCGGCGCTCTTCTGCACGTCGTCCACGCCGACCTGAGCGGTGAACGAGGTGCACTTCCCGCCCAGGTAGTAGCGGACCTTCGCCGGGGCGTGGGTGCCCAGGCCCTTGGTGTAGACGGTGGAGCCGATGGTCAGCGGGGTGCCGTCACCGGTGCCGGTCTCACCGTTGGAGAGGTTGCGTTCGACGGGTCCCCAGCCGTTCTCGGCGGCCGTCCAGTCCAGGTCGCCAGCCCAGCTGTCGGTGGTGGGCGGCGGGGGCAGGGTCCGTACGGAGGTCTGCGCGCCGAGCGTGCGCCGGGCGTCGCCGACCGCGTACTTCACCTCGGAGGCCAGGCCGTACGTCCGGTACTCGGCGTCCACCGGCGGGGTGACCCGCCAGGTGGCGGTGGCCTCGGCGCCCGACGCGACGGAGTCGAAGGAGACGGCGCCCGCCGGTTCGGCCGTCCAGCCCTCGGGGACGGTCAGGGTCAGGGCGACGCCGGTGGCCGCCTTCGTCTCGTGGTTGGTGAACGTGGCCTTCACTGTGTTGGCGGTGCCCGGTTCCAGGGTCTCGGCGCCCGGGTCGATGCCGAGCGTGCCGCAGGCGGCCTGTTCGGAGGCCGGGGCCGGGCCGAGGTCGGTCACGGTGAAGGAGTCCAGGACGAAGTCGGCGCCCTCGGGGGCGTCGCCGCGCTTGCGCAGCCCGGTCCAGGTGTCGCCGCAGCCCGCGGTGAGGGTCTCGGTGAAGTGGCCGGTGGTGCGCTGCTGTCCGACGGGCGTGGTCCGGGTCTCGACGGAGCCTGGCTTGCCGTCCGCGGTGATCCGGTCGTAGCCGTCGACCCATTCGTAGGCGCCGGCGTGGCTGGACTGGTAGTCGTACTCGACCTCGTAGCGGTGGCCTTCGGTCATCGGCACGGTCCAGGGGGCGGTGCGGTAGACGAGGCCGGAGTTCTCCTCGTGGGACTTGAGGGACTCCCGGCCGCCGATCACGTCGTCGACGAGCTTTCCGTTCCAGCCGGCCTGGGTGTACGGGGCGTGCAGCCGGGTGATGACGGTGCGGGGGTCGGTGGAGCCGCCCGCGTCGCCCTTGAGGAAGGGGCCCCAGCCCTGGTCGACGTCCTCGAAGTCCTCGTGGACGACGGTGTTCGCCCTGGTGCTCGGGGCGTTGGCGACGATGCGTACGTCGTCGGCCCGGACCTTCGCCGTGCTGTCCCCGGCCGCTTCGATGCGCAGGGTGGCGCGGCCGTTCGCGGGGGCGGTGAAGTTGACCTTGGCGCGCTGGAAGTAGGTGCCGTGCCAGTCGGAGGCGGCGACCTGGTCCTTGACGGTGGAGCGGTCCACGGCGACGGACTTCCCGCCGATCGAGAGGGTCGTGTGCCGGCTCTTCCCGGGCTGGACCTCGATGAGCGCGGAGGCGGTGTAGCGCTTGCCCGGGGTGAGGCCGTCGATGCGCTGGGCGAGCGCGGCCGGGGCCCCGCCGGCGAGTTCGGCGCTGTTGCGGCCCCGGTCGTCGGTGTCGCGGGTGACGGTTCCGGTCCTCGACCAGTCGCTCAGGGCGGCGTCGTTGAAGCCGGGGTCGTGGACCGGGGTGCCCTCGCCCCACCGGGGGTCGGCGGCCTTCGGCGCCCGCTGCGGGTAGAGGACGTACGGCTGCCCGGCCTCGGCGGTCAGCGTGATCCTCCCGTCGACCGGCTTGACCGTGCCGGCCTCGACCCGCCCGTTGTCGGTGAGCCGGTGGACGGTGTACGTGGCGTTCGACGGCACCTCCCAGCTGCTCGTGCCACCGGACTTGCTGTAGTGGTACAGCTTCTTGCCGCCGTCCCAGGGCAGCAGGTAGTCGGTGCCGCTGAGGACCTTGCGGCCGTGGTCGTAGAAGGTGCGCCGGCCGTCCTCGACGGTGCCCCGGACGCCGCCGGTGAGGGTGACGTCATTGCCGTCCCAGCGGGTGATCCGCTGCTGCTGGAGGTACTTGGCGGGCAGGTTGCGCTGCCAGATGTTGTCGTAGAAGGCGTTCCAGTCGATCTCGCCGGTCCAGCCCTCGAACTCCTCGATGGCGCTCTGGCCGAGGACCGGGTCGTTGTTCCAGACGTCCTTCTCGCCGTTGCGGATGAACCGGATGATCTTCGAGTTGAGGCCCTTGTTGGTGGCGCCGCCGTAGTCGAGGTCGTTGGCCCAGTGCGACCAGAGCGAGGCGCGCTCGAACTTGTCGGCCCATTCGGTGGCGACGTTCCAGCCCTGCTTCCCCACGGCCCGGAGGGTCTTGTCGGCGATCCAGCCGTGGGTGTAGTAGACGTCGATGTAGAGGAGGCTCAGATTGCGGTCGGTCTCGTCGCGCAGCCGCTGGAAGCGCTCGGCCAGGTCGCCGCTGTTGATGTCGCGGCGCTGGTCGATGTAGTAGCTCTGGCCGAGCCAGTTCCAGCCGGGCTTCGTCTTGTCGACGAGCTTCTCGTCGAAGGCGTCGGCCTCCGGGTACGCCTCGGTGGCGTTGACGTGGACGCCGAAGGTGGCGCCCCACTTCTTCCCGTCCTTCAGGAGCTTGTTGAGGTCCTTCAGCCCGCCCGCGCGCTCGTTGTGGTTGCCGCCGTAGTCGGGGTGGGCGGAGTCGTGGCCCTCGGAGGCGTAGCCCTTGAGGACGGCGAGCTGTCCGAGGCCGTCGGTGGCGAGCGAGATCCGCTTGACGTCGTCGAGGGTGCGCAGGAAGGGGTGGGTGGCCTGGCTGGCGAAGTTGAACGGGATGTGGGTGACGACCCGGTCCGGGGTGTCCTTGCCGCCGGGCGCCTCGATCCCGATGGAGCGGAACGCGACGGCGCCGTCCTGCCAGTCCACCGCCTTGTCGCCGTTGGCGTCGGGGGTGACGACGACCTTCGCCCAGGGCAGGGCGTCGCCGCTCTCCGGCTTCGGCGCGCCGTCGCCCCGGTAGGTCCACTGGCCGGACCAGACGCCGACCCGGACGCCGCCGTCGTCCGCGGTGCGGGCCTGGTGCCAGAACCGGGCGTCGTCGCCGCCGGTGGCGCCGGACGGCTTGTCGTACGAGGAGTTGGACTCCACGGCCGCGGCGAGCGAACCCGTGTTGACGATCGCGTACGAGGCACCGACCGGCGTCTTGTCGGCGGCGGTGTCCGCGGTGACCTTCGCGAAGACGTCGGCGGTCCTCGTCGAGTCGTTGTCCAGCCGGGTGAAGGCGGTGGCGGCGCCGGTGTCGGTGGAGCCCACGGAGACCAGGTCGTGGCCGGGGATGTCGATGGTGCCGACGCGGAACGCCTCGGTGTCCCGGACTGCGGTCACCTTGAAGGTGGTGGCGCGTCCGGAGACGGAGAGCGAGGCGTCGATCTCGACGCCGGGCAGGTCGGCGAAGACCAGCGTGTAGCGGGCGGAGGAGGCGCCGACCACGGGGGCGCCCTTGAGCTTCACCGGGTGCGCGGTGCCGTTCAGGGTCACGGCGGCGACCGGCTGCGTACTGCCGAACAGCCGGTTGCCACTGGCCCTGTCGGTGTACGCCAGGACACGCGGGAAGTCGTCGGCGACGGCCACCGAGAGCTGCGCGGAGCCGATGACGGTGGCGCCCGCGGGCACGGCCGGCCCGGCTGCGGCGGACGGGGGAGCTGCGGCGGTGGCGGGGAGCGCGGTCCCCACCAGCGCCAGCACGGCGGCTGATGCGGCGGCGACGGCGCCCGCCGAAGTGAATCTTGGCGACATGTGCTCTGAGTAGTCCCCGTGACCGGACACCGTCAACGACCTGCGACGACTCGGGGTGCTCCAGTCCAACAACCCTGTCGCGTAAGTCCAAGTGGGCGGTGCGCGCCCTGCCGGGAGTCCCGGGAGCGGCTGGGCACGGCGTCAGCGCGCGAACTTCTCGACGGCCGCCGGGGTGACCGGGGTGAAGAAGTTGACGAGGTTGCCGTCGGGGTCGCGGAACAGCAGCGACCGGTTGCCCCAGGGCATCGTGGTGGGCCCGCCGACGAAGTCGGTGACGAAGCCGGCCAGGTCCCGGTGGACGCGGTCCACGTCGTCGACGAGGAACTCGGTGATCACGCTGTGGTTGTCCGCCGGGCGGGCGGAGCCCGGGGCGAACAGCGGGACGGTGCGGGTACCGGCGATCGCGAGGGTGGCGCCCGCCGTCCTGAGTTCGGCGAAGTCCTCGGTGGCCCACGTCGCCCGCACCCCCGTGGCCCGCTCGTAGAACTCGACGAGGCGCGCCACGTCGCCGGTGATGATGCGGATCGAGACGAAGTCCATGGAAATCCCCTTGGTCGTGCCGGAGTGTGCACGCCGCAGGCTAGGAGGGATACCGGACAGAATCGGTCCGGTATCCGCATTAGGGTGCACCCATGTCCCGACCCACCGGCCGCGTGCTGACGCTCCTGGAGCTGTTGCAGTCGGGCGGCACCAGGACCGTGGCCGAACTCGCCGGCCGGCTCGGCGTCGAGGGACGCACCGTGCGGCGGTACGTGAACCAGCTGATCGATCTGGACGTGCCCGTGGAGTCGGTGCGCGGCCGCTACGGCGGGTACCGGCTCTCCCCCGGGTACCGTCTGCCTCCGCTGATGCTCGGCGACGACGAGGCGCTGGCCGTGCTGCTCGGCCTGGTCGCCGGGCGCCGGGCGGGGCTGACGGGGGCGGAGCTCACGGCGAACGAGACGGCGTCGGCGAAGATCCGCCGGGTGCTGCCCCGGCACGTCGCCCGTCGGCTCGACACGCTCCTGGACACCCTCGCCTTCACGGACCGGCCCGGCGATTTCGACGCCCCGGACAGCGGGGTCCTGCTCACCGTCGCCGACGCGGTGCGCCACCGCCGGCCGGTCTCGGTCCGCTACACCGACCGCGACGGGCGGCGCAGCGAACGCACGCTGCACCCGTACGGAATCGTCGCCCACGCGGGCCGGTGGTACGTCACGGGCGAGGACGCCGGGATCGGCGAGGACCGGACCTTCCGGCTCGACCGCATCGCGGACGCGAGGACCCTGCCCGGCTCCTTCGAAGTGCCGGCGGGCACCGATCCGGCGCGGCGCGTGCTGTCGGGGTTCGCCACGGCCGAGTACCGGCACGAGGTGACCTTGCGGATCCACGGAACGGCGGAGCAGATCCGCACCCGCCTTCCCGCCGCCGTCGCCCGCCTGGAGGAGCACGGACCCACGGCGGGCCGGGACCTGACGGACCGGGATACGACGGGCCGGGACCTGACGGACCGGGATACGACGGGCCGGGGCCCGGCCGCCGAACGCTGGTGGCGCGTCGAGCTGCGGGTGGAACGGCTCGACTGGCTGCCCCCGGTACTGGCCTCGCTCGACCGGCCGTTCGTCATCGAGCGCCCCGCCGAACTGCGCGACCTCGTCACCGCCCTCGCCGACCGCCTCGCGTCCTGCGCCCGCCGGACCTGACCGCGCCCTGCGCCCGCCGGGCCCGGCCGCGCGGAACCGCATGGCTAGCCGCGCGCCGCCCCCGTCCCCCCACGGGCCAGTACCAGCACGCTCAGGCCGAACATCAGGACGCCCAGCGGGACATGGACCGACGGGACGTGCGCGATGCCGAGCACGACCTGTGCCGAGGCGAGGGCGAGGAAGCCGATCGCGTACCCGATGGGGCGGGGCGAACCGCCGCCCGGCCGCCAGGCCAGCACCGCCGCGAGCAGGTACAGCATCGACGCCCCGTACATCACGCGCGCCCCGACGTCGTGCAGGAGACCGCTGTGCGCCGAGGACAGCAGCACACCGGCGCTGACCGCCTGGAGGAAGAGGGTCAGGGTCTGGAGAACGACCGATGTCCGCAGGAACACGGCGGTGCGCCGCGCCACGGCCGTCGTCGCCGCCGTGTCGGTCGGGGTTGTCGTGCCGGTCGTGGTTGTCGTCCGCGTCGTCATGATGCCGTCCCCTGGGTGGATCGATAAGGTCTCACCGGTCCGACGACGCAGGCCCGCGAAATGCAAGGCGGGCGAACGACGGGCCAGGGGGGAGCGGTCATGAACAGGGGTGCGCCCGAGCGGGGCACGGCGAAGGCCGCCGGTGAACGGGGCACGGCGGGAGACACGGGCGGGCAGGGCGCGGCGGAGGTCTCAGGCACGCCGGACCCGGCGGAGGTCGCGGGCGAGCGGCGCCAACTGATCGGCATCGCCTACCGGTTGCTCGGTTCGGTGGCCGAGGCCGAGGACGCCGTGCAGGAGGCGTACGCCCGTTGGTACGCACAGCCACGGGGCAGACGCGAGGCCGTCGTCTCCCCCGGCGCCTGGCTGACGACGGTGACCGGGCGCATCTGCCTGGACGTGCTCGGCTCCGCACGGGCCCGGCGCGAACGCTACGTCGGCGCGTGGTTGCCCGAGCCGCTGCCCGACCACGGGGAGTGGGCCGTCGGCGGGCGCGGCACCGACACCACCGACCCCGCCGACCGGATCGCCCTGGACGAGTCGGTGACCATGGCCTTCCTCGTCGTGCTGGAGGCGATGACGCCCGCCGAGCGGGTCGCGTTCGTGCTGCACGACGTGTTCCGCTACTCCTTCCCCGAGATCGCCGGGATCGTCGGCCGCACCCCCGGAGCCTGCCGGGAGCTGGCGAGTTCGGCCCGGCGGCGGATGCGTGCCGAGCGCACCCCCTCGGCCGCGACGGCGGGGCGGGCCGAGGTGGTGCGGCACGTCAAGGAGGCGTGGGAGGCCAAGGACATCACGGCCCTCGTCAGTCTCCTCGACCCCGACGCCGTGATGACCGCCGACGGCGGCGGCCTGGTCGGGACCGTGCTGCGCCCGGTCGAGGGCGGCGCGCGCATCGCCCAGTACATGATCGCGATCGCCGACAGGGCGCCGGGGCTGCGGCTCCTGGAACGTTCGGTGGCCGGTGCGCCCGGTCTGGTCGCCCAGCACGGGGGCGTCACCGCGACCGTGGCCGCGTTCGACTCCCTCGACGGCCGGGCGCACCGGATCTGGGTGGTCCGCAATCCGGAGAAGCTCCGTCTGTGGACGCCCGGTCGTTTCCGGCCATGACGTCGATGACGCCGATGCCCCCACGTCGATGTTGACCTTCGAGTTGGTTGAAGCCCAATGATGGCGAGGTGCCGAATTCCGAGCTGATGCCCATCGGGGTCTTCGCGCAGCGCAGTGGCCTGACCTCCAGCGCGTTGCGTTTCTACGCCGACTCCGGGCTCCTGCCCCCCGCCGAAGTGGACCCGGTCACGGGCTACCGCCACTACGGCGCCGACCAGCTGGCGCGGGCCACCACACTGCGTCGGCTCCGCGAGATCGCCATGCCGCTGGCCGCGGTCGAGGCGGTCCTCGGCGCCGGGGCGGAGGAGGCGGCCCGGCTGCTCGACGAGCATCTCGCCAGGATCGAGGGGGACGCGGCAGCGGCACGGCAGAAGGCTGCGGTCATCAGGTCCGCGCTCGGCGGCGACCTGCCCGGTCTGCTGATCGCCGCGTTGAAGGGGCCCGTGCTGGCGGATGCGGTCGAGCAGGTCCTGACCGCGACCGCGCACGAGCCGGGGGCGGCGGTGCTCGCCGGTCTGCACGTCGAGGCGAACGATGAGGCGATCGCCCTGACGGCGACCGACCGGTACCGGCTCTCCACCCGGACCCTGGTGCCGGCCCGGACGGCGGAGCGGACCTGGGCCGGCACGGTCGACGGCAGCGACCTCCGGGCCGCGGTCGCCGACGTCCGGCGCAGTGCGCTGGTCCGCGTCGAAGCGGTGCCGCACGGGATCCGGCTGCGCATGTCCGGGCGCGAGGACCGGCACTGCCGGATCCTGCCCGAGGAGTTCCCCGACCACCGGCTGATGCTCGCTTCCCTGGACGAGGTCACCACCCGCGCGACGGTCCCGAAGGACCTGCTGTTGCGGGCCCTGGAGGAACACCCCGGCGAACACGTCGCGCTGCACGTCACCGGGCAGGGCGTGAGCGTCCGGGCCCCGGACGACGAGCGCCCCGGAATCCCGCTCCCCGCCACCGTGGCGGGCGAGGACCTCCGGATCCGGTTCGGGGTGACCACGCTCTATCCCGCCGTGAGCACGGCGATCGGCCCCGACGTGATGCTCGATCTGAGGGGACCCGACCGGCCCGTCACGATCCGCTCCGCCGACCGCGGCGATCTCACCACTCTGGCCATGCCCATCAGGTTCGACCACTCGGCCTGAGAACGACGACCGACGAACAACAGCAACAACGACAACGACGAGGAACACTTCATGCCCACTGCATCCGCCGTCCCCGATCCGACCATGGAGGCCATCGGCCGAGCCGTCGTCGAAGGCCGGACGGGCGACGTCCTTTCCGCCCGCCGCACGCTCCTGGACCTGTGGTCGGTGATCGGCGTCACCGGGGACCCGCTGCACCGTTGCTCGCTCGCCCACTACCTGGCGGACCTCTACGAAGATCCCGCCCGGGCCCTCGCCTGGGACGTCCGGGCCCTGGACGCCGCCGACGCCGTGACCGATCAGCGCGTCCAGGAGCACCACGCCGGCCTCCACATCGCCGGGTTCTACCCCTCCCTCCATCTCAACCTGGCCGACAACTACCGCCGGCTCGGGTCCTTCGACGCGGCCCGCGAGCACATCGACGCAGCCCGGGAGCACGCCCCCGGTCTCCCGCAGGACGCATACGGTGCCTCCCTGCGCACCGCGCTCGAAGAGGTGGCGGAGGCCATCGCTTCGCGGGACACCGCCAAGCGGCCCTCCGCGCCCGGTCCCGCTGCGTGACGCGTCGGAACGCGCCCCTCACCAGCGCAGGGCCGTGAAGTCGATCGGCCGGGGCTCCAGCAGCCCCGTGCGTTCCGTCAGTGCGTGCAGCCGCCGGGACATC
Source organism: Streptomyces sp. NPDC002669 (assembly GCF_042889165.1). Taxonomy (NCBI): domain Bacteria; kingdom Bacillati; phylum Actinomycetota; class Actinomycetes; order Kitasatosporales; family Streptomycetaceae; genus Streptomyces; species Streptomyces sp. NPDC002669. The sequence goes on from NZ_JBIAQQ010000025.1 coordinate 19,394, forward strand.
TCGTCGGCGTCCAGGCGCCGCCGGTCGCCGTGGCCGGGCAGCACCCACTCGAACCGCAGCTTCCCGGCCGTCCTCGCCAGGGAGGCGGCCAGTTCCTCGATGGAGTACCAGGTCACGCTCTCCGCGACTTCGAGGTCCTCGGTCGTGCGCGACCAGTAGAAGCTATCGCCGCTGAAGCAGTACCGGTCGTCGGCGAGGTAGAGCACGCTGCCCCGGGTGTGGCCGGGCAGCGGGTGGACGGTGACGCCCTCGCCGATCTCCACCGGGTCGAGCCCCTTGATCACCCGGTCCGCGTCCGGCGCCGCGTCGAGGTCGCCCTCGTGGATCCACAGCCGGGCGTCGAAGTGGTCGGCGTAGCGGCGGCCGTGCGCGGCATGGTCGCGATGGGTGAGCAGTACGTCGGTGACGGGGCCCGTGGCCGCCACGTACCGCTCCGCGAGCCGGGGGCTCCAGCGCGGGGTGTCGATCATCATGGCCGTGCCGGAGGGCCGTCGCAGCAGGTAGGAGTTGGCCCCGGCGGTGTGCGTGGAGTTGTGCCCGCACACCAGCACACCGTCGTCCAGCGCCATCGGGAAGGGGTCGAGCGCCGGGTCCGGCTGCCCGGACGCGGGGCGGATCGAGCGGGTGTGACAGGCGAAGACGGCAGCGTGTAAACGCCGGTTCTCCGCCTCGTCCTCCGGCTGCCGCAGGATGCGCGACGTCCCGTCCTCCTCGCCGATCAGCTCGGGCGCGAACTGCCGGGCGACGTCGCAGTTGGTGCAGCGGTCGTCCACGTACCAGCTGTCCATCACAGGGGTCCTTCCGCTTGGCGTGCACGGGGAACGGCCCGGCCGGGGCCGCCGCTCCAGGGGTACCCCACCCGCGACCGGAACCGGTAGACCCCGTCGATCTTGCGCCTCATCCCCCGACCGGATCCGACACTCCGAGCCGGCCAGGGGGGTATGTGACCCTTGGCACGCTTACGTCCCCCATCCCGAACTCGCACCACACCACCTTGCCCGGGTTCCGCTCCCCCACCCCCCACCTGTCTGCGAGCGCCGCAACCAGCAGCAGCCCGCGCCCGCCCTCCTCGTCGTGCGCCGCTCCGGAATCGCGGGGGCGGACCTCCCCGTCACCGCTGTCGTGGACCTCGATGCGCAGGACGCCGCCGGCCTGCTCCCAGTAGAGGCGCACACGGAGACCACGGCCGGGCGGGACGCCGTGCAGCACGGCATTGGTGACGAGTTCGCTCACGCAGAGCAATACGTCGTCGGCCCGGACGTCGCACGTCCAGTCGACGAGGGCCGCGCGCACGAACTGCCGTACGAGCGGCACGGCACGGCGTTCCCGGCGGTGGAACACCTCGCGGAAGCAGGAGAGTTGAGTTGTTTCGTTCACGCCGCCAACGTCACACAAAGTCACTAGCGTTGAGCACCGCGTGGGGTCGTACATCGGGTTTGTACGGCTCCTGACGGGTCATCCGGGGTTCGCAGCGGGGAGAGGCAGCTCATGCAACCGGCAGAGAAGAAGAGCAAGCGGATCACGTCCTGGCACCTGATCGGTGCGCAGTTGGCGATGTTCCGCAAGGCGGCGCGAATGACGCAGGTGGAGCTGGCCGACCGGTGCTCCGTGGGAGAGGACACGATCGCATCGATCGAACAGGGCCGCAGGACGCTCCAGTTGGATCTCGCGATCCTGCTGGACGAACTGTTGGACACGAAGGGGGCGTTGCGGGTCGCGGTGGAGAAGGTTCCGATGAAGGAGCGGTTCCCGGCGTTCGTCCAGGACTTCGTGGACTACGAACAGAATGCGGTGACACTGTTCTCGTACCAGAACCAGGTGGTACCGGGGCTGCTCCAGACCGAGGAGTACGCCCGGTTCGTCTTCTCCTGCCAGTACCCGCCCCTCGAAGAGGACGAGTTGGAGGAGTGGGTGACGGACCGACTCGACCGGCAGAAGCTGCTCAGCCGCAAGCCCCGCCCCATGCTGCACTTCCTGCTGGAGGAGAGCATTCTGCGCAGCGAGATCGGCGACCCCGCCGTACTGCGGAACCAGATCCGGCATCTGCGTCAGTGCATGGAACTCCCTTTCCTGGGACTCCAGATCATGCCGAGGAAACTGCCGAAGCACGCAGCGCTCGACGGGCCGATGGTGCTGCTGGAGACCCCCGATCACGACCACCTGGTCTACGTGGAGGGCCAGCTGACCAGCTACCTGCATCAAGATCCAGACGACGTCAGCGTGCTCCAGCAGAAATGTGGGATGCTGCGTTCGCAGGCGCTCTCCGTCGAGGCGAGTGCACGCCTACTGGACGAACTGCTTGGAGAAACATGACCCGCGCAGCACATCCGGCCCCCCGCACCGCCACCCTCGCCTGGTTCAAATCCAGTTACAGCGGCAGCCAGGGCGGCGACTGCCTCGAAGTCGCCTACGACTGGCGCAAGTCGAGCTACAGCAGCGACCAGGGCGGCGCCTGCGTGGAGGTGGCCGCCCACCCCGCCGCCGTCCACATCCGCGACTCCAAGGTGACCGACGGCCCCGTCCTCACCGTTCCTCCCGCCGCCTGGACCGCCTTCCTGAACGCCACCGTCTGAGAGCCCCGGAAACCTTCCTGCCCCGCCCCGCCGCCCCTCGGGCCGGCCCCGGCGGGGCATCGTGCTTCCCGGGCGCGAAACACCAACCGGGCCGCCGGTCAGAGCAGCTCCAGGCACAGCACCGTGTCTCCGACCTCCGCCTCGTAGTCGTCGGTCCCGGACCATCCCTCCACGGCCCTGGAACACCCGTCGGGCGGATCGCGATAGAGGACCTTCGCGTAGGTCTTGGACTCGTTGCCGTCGTTCAGGACCGCGCGGATCCGCATGAAGACGCACGGCTTCGTGATCCAGTCCGCGTTCCTGTTCCCCTCCGGGTACTCCTGGGCGACGCAATCGCCCTGGCCCACCTCGCGGATGTCACCGGTGAAGAGCGTCCCCTGCGCACCGAGCAGCCCGATGACGACGACGAGGGCCGCTGCGACGAGGCAGCCGAAGGACATCAGGACGACCCGGCCCACGCGGAACCGGCGCACGCGCGGGACCTTCGCCCCCGGTGTGCCGATGCCCGCGACGACGGAGCCGATGCGGGCCGACGCGCCGTCGCCGCGGTACACGGCCAGGAGCGTGCCGTCGGCCGGGGAGGTGATCACGGTCTCGCCCCGGACCGACGAGACGTCGATCAGCGGCTCGTCCACGGCTATCTCGTCGCCCACCTGCTTGTGCCAGCGGACGATCCTCGCCCGCCGCGCCCCGTCCGTCCTTCCCGGCAGCCAGGGCAGAGCCACGGGTGTGTACCCGAGCGCGGTCTTCTGCCCGGTGGCCCGGACGTGCTGGACGGGCCGGGGTGCCGCGGCCCGCCCGGCAGGCTCGACGGGTTCGACGGGCTCGGCAGGTTCGGCGGATTCGGCCGCCGGGGCCGGGTCCGAGGATGGGGGCTGCGGTGGCTCCGAGGGTTTCGGCGGTCGTGGGACCGCCGGCGCGGTCAGCGCCTTGGTCCGTGCCGTCTGTTCGTTGATCAGCTCGGTCACGCCGTCCGGGAGCCGGAGCCCGTCGGGTCCGGCGAGCGCGGCACACCGGCTGAGGAATTCGTCGATGCCGGGCCGGTCGCCGGGCGCCTTGGCGAGCCCCGCCGCGACGATCGGGGCGATGCCGGCCGGGAGGCGCGAGAGATCGGGCTCGTCGTGCACGACCCGGTAGACCAGCGCCTCGGTGGGGCCGTCCCCGAACGGGCCCCTGCCGGTGGCGGTGTACGCCAGCACGGCGGCCAGGCAGAAGACGTCGCTCGCCGGACCGGCCTCCTGGCCCCGGATCTGTTCGGGCGACATGTAGGCGGGGGTGCCGATCGCGCCCGTCCGGGTGAGCTGGGAGGTGGCGTCCAGGGCGCGGGCGATGCCGAAGTCGATGACGCGCGGCCCGTCGTCGGCGAGGATCACGTTTCCGGGCTTGAGGTCGCGGTGCACCACTCCGCACCCGTGGATGGCCTTCAGCCCTTCGGCGAGGCCCGCGCCGAGCGCCGCGACCGCCTCGCCGGGGAAGGGGCCGCACTCGGCGACCGCCTCGCGCAGCGACGGGCCGGGGATGTAGGACGTGACCAGCCACGGCGGTGCGGCGTCGGTGTCCGCGTCCACCACCTGCGCGGTGTAGAAGCCGCCGACGCGCCGGGCCGCCTCCACCTCCCGGGCGAAGCGCAGCCGGAACTGCGTGTCCTCCGCGAGCCCCTGCCGCACCACCTTCACCGCGACGGTCCGCCCGCCGGGGGAACGTCCGAGGAACACCTCGCCCATCCCACCGGCTCCCAGCCGCGCCAGCAGGCGGTACGGGCCGACCTCCCGGGGGTCGGTGGGCAACAGCTCTCTCATCCGGTCGTCTCTCCCCCGGCGGCCCAGCACACGATGGTCACGTCCAGATGCTCGCAGGTCCGGGACGGGTTCGGAACCAATCTCCAACATCCGCCCCATGACTGCGAGTTGTGAAGGATCAGGACTTCTGAGAGCGCTCTCAGTCATAAGTCTTGACGGCAGGAGCGGCCCTCGCGAGAGTGGAGGACATCCCCCCACATCTCAGGAGTCCCCGTGATCTCACGCAGGCTTTTCCTGACCGGTGGCGCCGCCGCCACCGCGACCGCCCTCACCTACCCCGTCTGGGGAAGCGCCCTGAGCCCGAGCGCGTCCGCCGCCCCCGCGACGTGCGAACTGGCCCTGGAGAACCGCTCGTTGCCGGGCAGGGTCAACGCCTACGTCACCGGCCACGAGCAGGGCACCGACCGCTGGGTCCTGCTGCGGGCCGACGGCAGCGTCTACCGCCCCGACTCCCCCGCCGCGCCGCAGACCCCGCTGCCGGTCGACTGCGCCATCCCGCTGAACTCGGCGGGCGGCGCGCCGGTGGTCCTGACGCTGCCCCAGATGTACGGCGCCCGCGTCTACTTCGTACGCGACGACACCCTCACGTTCTACCTCAACCCCGGCCCCGCCCTGGTGGAACCGGCGTTCGCGACCTCGACCGACGCCAACTACGGCCGCACCTGGTCGTTCTGCGAGTTCACCTTCAACCCCCAGCAGCTGTACGCCAACATCAGCTACGTCGACCTGGTCACCGCACTGCCGATCGGCCTGACCCTGACCGGCGACGCGACGCACACCGTGTCGCCGCTCCCGGACGGCGCGGTGCAGCGGATCGCGGACGGCCTCGTCGCCCAGGCCGCCGCCGACGGGCAGCCGTGGGACAAGCTGGTGATCCGCGGCGCGGACGGCAACGTGCTGCGCGTGATCTCGCCGCAGAACCTGATGGCGCCGTTCTTCGACCGCCCGGACCAGATGCCGTTCCGCGACGTGTTCACCTCGTACATCGACCGGGTCTGGGAGAAGTACCGCTCCACCGACCTGCGCATCGACCTCCAGGGCGGCCGGGGCGTCCGCACCGGCCGGGTGAACGGGGACGTGCTGACGTTCGAGGGCGGCCACACCTTCACCAAGCCCACCTCCAAGGACGTCTTCACCTGCAACCACGGCCCGTTCGCCAACAACCCGGCCGACCCGGACGACAAGAAGGCCCTCCTCGCCCGCCTGGCCTCCGGCTTCAACCGCTCCCTGATGCTCACCCACTCCGACCAGCCCAACGGCACCTCGACCGCCGACTACTACCGGGACCCGACCACCAACCACTGGTCCCGCGTCGTCCACGCCAACACCCCGATCGGCTACGCCTTCCCCTACGACGACGTCCGCCCCGACGGCGAACCCGACGTCTCGGGCGCGGCCAACGACGGCAACCCCCGCCGCTTCACGGTGACGGTGGGCGCCTGAGCCACCGGCCCCGCACCCCCGCAAGGAGCGGGCGCGGGCGCTCGGGCCGCCGAGCAGGCGTGGTCAGCGCACCAGCTCGGCGGCCAGGAGGTCCATCAGGAGGCCGTCGTGCCAGGTGCCGTCCGCGCCGCGCTCGTACTGCCGCATGACGCCGACCGGCCGGAAGCCGACCTTGGTGTAGCAGCGGATCGCCACCGCGTTGTCGGCCGCCGGGTCGATGACCAGCCGGTGGTAGCCGTGGTCGTCGACGAGATGACGGGCCAGCGTGCGCACCGCGTCGGTGCCCAGCCCCCTGCCGTGCACGGCGGGATCGAGGAAGAGGTCGATGCCGGCGTGCCGGTAGTCGGGCTCTTCCTCGGCGTGCCACTGGATCATGCCGACGATCCGCTGCTGGTACTCGATGGTCAGATGCCGGCTGCCGGAGTCTTCGAGATCGGCCGAGACCTCCGCCTCAAGATCGTCCCCACCCCTCCACCGCGCCCGCACCTCGGGAGTGGCCCGGATCGCGGCCAGGGCGGGAACGTCCTCGCGAACAGTGGGCCGAAGGAAGACGGAAGCGCCACGCAACACGGTCATGGCCAGGAACCCTACGTCTCCACACCATCGAGCCGCACCCCCACCACCCCACCGGGCACGGGCCCAGGGCAGCCGATCACCAGATCTCCGGCTCCCGCCATTGCACACACGCCGGACACCACCCTCCGGAAGAAAGGAACTCCTTCGCGGCCTGACGCACCGGGGCAAGGGGCATCTCCTCCGAAGGCCCCGCGGGGCCGGGAACCCGGGAACCGGTGGGGCCGCCATGGAGGCCGGCCCCGCTGGTTCCGGTCAGGCGTGGAACAGCGAGGTCAGGTACCGACGATGTTGCTCACTTGGTCTTCGTCGCTCATTGCTCCCGCCCAGATCCGGATGTCGCCGATCCGCCCGGGCAGGTAGTTGCCCCAGGATCCGAGGTATCCCTTGCCGACGGAGAACTCGCCGCTGCCGACCTGTGTGGTGTAGGTCGTGGTCCCGTTGCTTTGAGCGTCCGCAGCGATATAGAGCTGGATGGTTCTCTCCTGCGCGTCGTGGACACCGGTGAGACGGACCTCGGAGTCCAGGGCGGCTTCTTCCTCGCTGACGACCGACGTCCCTGTGCCGTCCGTGGTCAGGCGGCCGAAGTGCCAACGCCCGACCGGCACCGGCTTGGTCACGAAATTGCCGTTCTCGTCGAGCACCGGTTCGCCGTTCTCGTCGAGCTCCGGTTCCTGACCGACGCCGGTCTTCTCGAACCACAGACTCCAAGAAGATCCGGTGGCCGTACGCTGGCCGAGGATCTGGGCCTTGTAACCGTTCGGCTTCTCCATGATTGCTGCCCCGTCGACGACCGCCTGCGCCGTCACCGTGAACGAACCCGAGTCATCGACCACGGGACCCGGCGTGCTCCCGGCCCCCGACGTGCCGTCCAGCACCAGCTCGCCATCGACCAGCGAGGCGCCCGAGGAGAGTGACAGGGCGCCGTCGTAATCCGGTGCGCTGTTGGCCAGTGACATACCGGTGGCTTGAGCGGGGTCCCATGAGGCGACGAGTTCCGCGGACGGCTTTCCGTCCGCGTCGAGCAGCGCGCTCTCCTGCTTCACCTGCACCTCGGTCAGTGCCTCCTGCCACACCGCCACTTCATCGATCACGCCCGGGAAGTGGTCCGTGTACGCGCCGGCCGACTGAACACGGCCGATCTGCAGCGGACCGGCCGCCGCCCAGGCCGTCGTGAACGGTGTGGTCCCCTGGAGCCGACCGTTGACGTACAGGCTGATCGTGTTGTCGACGGAGTCGAACACACCCGCCAGGTGGGTCCACACCTTCGGAACCGCCTGGCTCTTGGAGGTGACCCGCTGGTAGGACACCGCGTCTCCGGCGGGTGCGTCGCTGTCCGCCTCGCGGAACGACCACTTCTTGGTGCTCTGCTCGTAGCCCAGGAGGAACGGACTGCGATTCGCGCCGTCCTGTCCCATCACGGTGGCGTCCCGTGAATCCGCGCCCAGGCGGACCCAAGCGGCCATCGTGTACGAGGCACGGGTGTCGACGACGGGGCCGGCCGTCGCGGCGTGGCCGGTGGCGCCGTCGAGGGCGAGGCCGCTGTCCGCGACCTTCTCCGCGGGAGTGGTATCCGTGGCCGGGATGACCGTGATCTCGCCACGGCGTCCCTGGCCGGTTCGGGCCGCGCCACCGGCCAGGGTGGCGTTGTCCTGGAGCTGCGGGTCGGTGGTGGAGGAGTCGACCGCCTCGTCGCCCGTGTCGTGGAAGTCCCATCGTCCGACCGGTCCGTCGCCCTCCTTGACAACGAAGTCGACGGAGTTGGCGGCACCGGGGCCGTTCGCGTCCTTCGCTTCCACCTCCAGGGTCATCGTGCCCGATCTCGGAGGCACCGGAGCGATCTTCACGGTCGCCCCGGGTATGTAGGACGACCATGCGGTATCGGTCGACAGCTTGTACCGGTACGCGGTGTTGACGTCCCCCGCCGCCGGGCCGAGGGTGAAGGACCCTGCCTGGCCGGGCTTGCCTCCCGGGACGCAGGAGTTCGCCGTGCACGGGGTGTACGGGCCGGTGGTGTCGAACGTGATGGTCGGGGGCCCGGGCGCCGCCCCCCGCTCGGTGCGCTCCTCCCCAGCCTCCACATGCTCACCCGCTTCGGCCGCGGCGGCCAGGGCCCTCGACCCCGGCGAGGTCGACTCCCTCGCGACTCCCCCGGGAGACAGGGGTGAGGCCACGGCCTGCGAGGCCAGAGCAGGAAGCGAGCCCGCCACCGTGCCGGCGACAGCCAGCGCACACACACCGTGACGCGCGCGACGCCACAACCCACCGTTCACAGATCCCACCCCGACCCCACACGGCTTTCACAAAAGTCAGCCAAATATCGAGGCATGATCAGGGCCGGTCAAGAGTGATCCGGGTCACTCCATGGGCGAGTTGCGGCAGTGAAGGAGCCTCGCTCCCGAGTGGGGCGACGATCACCCGGGCACGAAAAACAGACCGCGAAGTCCAAAAAACCTTGGGATCTTTCACTCCTGACCGGTCGACCCGCTTCCCGACTCCCCCGCATCGCCGTCACCGAAGCCCCCGCCCCGTGCCGTCCCACGTTCCGCAATGCGAATCCCGCTCGCTCCGCATCAGACTTCACCGGAGAGCACACATGGGCATCTCTTGGACCGATGGTCACCGGAACGGGTACGGGCAACCGGGACCGTTCCTTGTCGAGCGAAGTCACAGAAAGCAACTCTGTGCATTCATCATGGAATTGGCGAACGAGACAGCGTCGGACCGGATATCAGGCACCCAACGCTTCTCACCCGTTTCGGGCCGGACCAGGCGGGCGGCTTGCCCATGCCGTCGGCGTCCGGGGCCCGCGTACAAATGGCTGGCGGGCGCGGGCCCCGCGGGCGAACATGGCGCGCATGAGCGATCAACCCGCGCGATGGACCCAGGCGACCGTCTACCCCGACATGTGGGCCGACCCCGATGACGACCCCCGTGACAGCGGCGGAGCGAGTCCGGAAGGTGAACTGGCCACGCTGAACGACTTCCTGTCGGGGTATCGGATGACCCTGCGGATGAAGTGCGAGGGCCTGGACCCGGAGCAGTTGGCCCGGCGGTCGGTTCCGCCGTCGACGATGTCCTTGCTCGGCCTGGTCCGGCACCTGGCCGAGGTGGAACGGGACTGGCGCAACTGGATCAGTGACGGCGATCCGCTGCCGAAGCTGTACGGCAGGCGCGACGCGGACTTCGACGAGGCCGTCGCCGACCGGGCCGTGGTGGACGGCGCCTACGCGGATCTGGAGCGCGAGCAGGCCGCGACCGACGCCGCGCTGGCCGAGCACCCGGATCTGGGCACGCGCCTGGGGAAGGACAGGACCTCGGTCCGGGAGCTGATGGTGCACCGGGTCGAGGAGTACGCCCGGCACTGCGGGCACGCCGACCTGTTGCGCGAGTGCATCGACGGCAGGGTGGGGCAGTAGCGGGAACGACACCGGGGCCCGGAGGCCGGGGCCGGACGGTGCCGGCCCGCCCGTGCGTCCGGGCCGCTCCTGCGGCGGCCGGGACGCACGGGCGGCGGGTGGGGTCAGCCCGAGGTCGGCGGGGTCCGGCCGTCCGCCTCGTACTGGCCGACCTCCAGGAAGTGGCGCAGTTCCTCCGGGGTGCCGTCGATGGCCTTCTCGGCCGCCGCGCGCAGGGCGTCGCTGATGCCGGGGTCGGCCAGGATGCGGGCGACCGCCACCCGGTCGTCCTCCGCCTGGGCGAGCCGGAGTCCGGTCTCCAGGAAGTACCGCACGTCCTCGGCCGTACCGTCCATGGCCTTCTGCGCCTCCCGGTACACCGCCTTCCCGATGTTCGGGTCCGCGAGAATCCGCGCGACCGCCACCCGGTCGTCCTCCTCCTGAGCGATCGCCCAGCCGGTCTCCAGGAAGTACCGCACGTCCTCGGCCGTACCGTCCATGGCCTTCTGCGCCTCCCGGTACACCGCCTTCCCGATGTTCGGGTCCGCGAGAATCCGCGCGACCGCCACCCGGTCGTCCTCCTCCTGTGCGATGGCCCGGCCGGTCTTCAGGAAGTACCGCATGTCGTCGATCGTGCCGTCCATGGCCTCCTGGGCCTCCCGGAACACCGCCTTGCCGATCTCGGGGTCGGCCAGGATGCGGGCGATCTCGACGCGGAGTTCCTCCTCCGTCATCGAGTCGTAGGGGGAGTCGTCGGCCGGGCCCGCGTCCGGGGCCGTCGTCGTGGCGGCGGGGGAAGGGGCCGGCTGCGCGGCGGAGGACGGGGTGGAGAGCAGCAGGGCCGGGGCCAGGGCACCTGCGGCCACGGCCAGCGCCGCGCGGGTCAGTCTCACGTGAGTACCTACCTCTGTTCGGGAACGGCCGGACACCTCGTGCACCGGTCGGTGGCACGGGAGTTGACGGCGCGCCTGATCCGTACCGTCGCGTACTGTCCGACGGCGAGGCATCATGCCAGGGGGCGGCACCCGGCGCACTGCCCGGACCGAGCAGTCTTCACCCCCGGCTCGTTGCCGACATGATCACGACCACGCACGGGTGCCCCCGTTCCGCCGGAACGGGGGCACCTGTGCGCGCGTGCGCGGAGGTCAGCAGCCGCCGCAGTTGTAGTACGTCACGTCCCAGTGGTTGCCCTCGTCGGCGTAGATGTTGCCGGAGCCCGCCTTGTACATGGGGGCACCGTCGCCGCGCACCCCGATGTAGGTGAAGGTGTTGTGGACGTAGTTCGTGAGGCAGGTCGACTTGGCGAAGTCGAGCTTGTAGCCGTTCCAGTGCGAGTACGTGCCGCCGGCGTGCCCGGTCTCGGTGCCGCCGGTGATGTTCAGCGCGCAGCCCGTGGCGCTCTTGAGGGTCTGGGCGCCCTGGGCGGTGGCCAGGTTGAGCTGGTCGAACGAGGTGCACGTGGGGACGTTGCGGTCGGAGCAACCGCCGGACGAGGACCAGGTGATCCCGGAGGAGCTGAACCGGGCGGTGGCCTGGGAGTGGGTGAGTTTGGTGACGGCGTGGGCCTGGGTGGCACCGCTGCCGAGGACGCCGACGCCCGGGGCGAAGAGCACGCCGAGGACGAGGGCGAGGGCCGTCAGGGCGGGGCGCAGTGTCATACGGGACACCATGGGGGGACTCCTCCTGCTCATGACAAACAACGACATGCAGATACTGCCCGAGCTCTACGCGCGTCCGCCAGAGGGGAGCGGGGATCGGGTGGGAGTTGCCCCGCCGTTCCGACGCCGTTCACGACCGCCCGATCCCTAGATGTTGAACTTTGAACTAGATGCCGCTACAGTCAATCTCGTTGAAGGTTAAACAACAGCTTCGACACCCACTCGATCGCGTTCCCCGCTCGATCACGTCCCCCGAGGAGGAGCCATGGCTCTGTTCAACCGCAAGAACAACAACGCCCCGGCTGCCGCTGCCGCCGTCACCGCCCCCGCCGTGGACCCGGCGCTGGCCGCCCTCACCGGCGACTACACGATCGACCCGGCCCACAGCAGCATCGGCTTCACCGTGCGCCACGCCATGGTCACCAACGTCCGCGGCACCTTCGGCGACCACGAGGGCACCCTGAAGCTGGACGGCTCCGACCCGGCGAACTCCACCGCCTCGATCGACGTCAGGATCGCCAGTGTCGACACCGGCATCGCCGACCGCGACGCCCACCTGGTCAGCGGCGACTTCTTCGACGCCGAGAAGTTCCCCCTCATGACGTTCCGCTCCACGCGTGCCGAGCAGCTCGGCGGCGACGACTACCGCGTCACCGGCGACCTCACGATCAAGGACGTCACGCGCCCGCTCTCCATCGACCTGGAGTTCAACGGCTCCGCCACCGACGTCTACGGCAACGAGCGCGTCGGCTTCGAGGGCAGCGCGACCATCCTGCGCTCCGACTGGGGCCTGACCTGGAACGCGGCGCTGGAGACCGGCGGCGTGATGGTCAGCGACAAGGTCAAGCTCACCTTCGACATCTCCGCCATCAAGGCCGCCGCACCGCAGGCCTGACGCCCCCGCCGCACGGCACGGCACCGACCCGAGCACCCCGCCCGCCCTTCCCTCCCCCACCGGGGCGGGAGGCGGGCGCTCGGCGTTCCGGCACACCGTGCCACAATGCCGGGCATGGACGTTTCGGCCATGTCGGCCACGGCCCGGGAGGTGCACCGGCGCTGGCGCGACCGGGAGGCGCCCGACGGGGACTTCATCGTGTTCGCCGACGGCTCTCTCCGGGTGATGGACCTGCTGTGCCTGCGGTCGCCCGAGCCGCCCGACGGTTCGGGGACCGAGGAGTGGCACTGGACCGAGAGCCTGCACGCCACCGAATGGAGTGCCGACAGCTGGGTGGAGGTCGACTCCGCGCTCGCGACGCACGCCCATGCCGGAGGCCGGGCCTGGGCCGGGGAGTCGGCCAATCACGGGTCCATCGGCTGGGTCGCGCTGACCCGGGACGACGACGGGAGCACCCTGGAGTGGATCGCCGTCTCCAGCTGGTCCAATCCCTTCAGCGCCGTCACCCTGGACGACACCACGGTGACCGCGGTCAACACCTCCGGCCGGATCTGGGCCTTCCCCCGGGACGCGCCCCAGCGGGTGCGGATCACCGAGGATCCGGACGGCCCGGGGGCCCACCGCTGAGCACACCGCCGCCGAGCGGGTCGTCACCGCGCGTGCCGCCCCCGGGTTCGTCGTCGGCCGCTTCGCCGTCCGGCCCGTCGCCGTCCGGTTCGTCCTCGTCCGGTTCGTCGTCCCCGAACAGGTCGTCGCCGAACAGGCCCGCCCCCACCGGGCCCTCCCCGTCCGATTCGCCGACCGTCTGCTCCGACCAGATGACCTTGCCGTTCTCCGTGTAGCGGGTGCCCCAGCGTTCGGCGAACTGGGCGACGAGGAACAGACCCCGGCCGCCCTCGTCCGTCGTCGCCGCGTACCGCAGGTGCGGGGCGGTGCTGCTGGTGTCGGAGACCTCGCAGATCAGGTTGCGGTCGTACAGCAGGCGCACCTCGATGGGGCCCTCGCCGTAGCGCACCGCGTTGGTGACCAGTTCGCTGAGGATCAGTTCGGTGGTGAACGCCTCCTCGTACAGGCCCCGGTCGGCGAGCCACTGGGCGACCTTCTTGCGCACCCCGGCGACGGCCGCCGGGTCGGTGGCCACCGCCCACCGCGCGACCTGGTCCGGGTCGAGGATGTGCGTGCGGGCCACGAGCAGGGCGACGTCGTCGCCCGGCTGCTCGGACAGCATCGCGGACAGCACGTCGTCACAGGTCTGCTCGGGCGTCCGGTCACGGCCGGCGAGGCAGTCGCGCAGCAGCTCCAGGCCGGTCCCGATGTCCCGGCCCCGCCGCTCGACCAGGCCGTCCGTGTAGAGCACCAGGCGGCTGCCCTCCGGTACGTGGAACTCGACCGCCTCGAAGGGCAGGGCGCCGCTGCCGAGCGGGAGTCCGGCCGGGACGTCGGGACACTCGACGGTGCCGTCGGGCAGCACCAGCGCCGGCCCGGGGTGGCCCGCCCTGGCCACCGCGCAGTTCCCGGACACACCGTCGTAGATCGCGTACAGACAGGTGGCCCCGGCGATCTCGACACCGCCCTCGCCGCCGGCCTCCTCCCGGTCGATCCGGGCGACCAGCTCGTCGAGGTGGCCGAGCAGCTCGTCGGGGGCGAGGTCCAGCGCGGAGAAGTTGTGGATGCCGGTGCGCAGCCGCCCCATGGTGGCCGCGGCGTGCACCCCGTGTCCGACCACGTCGCCGACCACCAGCGCGACCCGGGCGCCGGACAGCGGGATCACGTCGTACCAGTCGCCGCCCACTCCGGCCGGAGCCGGGAGATAGCGGTGGGCGACGTCGAGGGCGCTCTGGTCCGGCACGCCGCGCGGCAGCAGGTTGCGCTGAAGCGTCACGGCCATCTCGTGCTCGCGGGTGTAGCGGCGGGCGTTGTCCACGCTGACGGCCGCCCGGCCCACCAGTTCCTCGGCGAAGGACAGGTCGTCGTCGTCGAACCGCTCCGAGTCGCCCACCCGCCAGAAGTTCACCAGTCCCAGGACGACCCCGCGGGCGTGCAGCGGCACGGAGATCATCGAGTGGAACCCGTGGTCCAGGAGGTTCCTGGCCCGTTCGGGGTCCCAGTACCCCCGCCCCATCCGCGCGACGACTTCCTGCTCCAGGTCCTCCGCGTCGATGCGCACGTGCACGGCCCTGGTCCGGGAGGGCACGAAGCCGACCTTCCGGTCGAGCGGATACAGGGGCCGGCCCGCGTCGGGGGCCGCGATGGCGGTGCGCCGCATCTCCAGACCGCCGTCGTCCGACACCACCGGATCCTCCCCCGGCGGACCCGGGCCGACCAGGTCCACGGTCGTGGCGTCGGCGAAGCCGGGCGTGGCCACGTCCGCCAGCTCCTGGGCCGTCCGGGTCACGTCCAGGGTGGTGCCGATCCGGGCGCTCGCCTCGTAGAGGAGCAGCAGCCGTTCGGTCACGGACTCCGCCCGGCCCGTCACGGCGCGCAGTTCGGTGGTGTCCCGCAGGGTCACCACCGTGCCGGGCGGTCCGCCGCGCTCGTCGGTCGGGCGCAGGTTCACGACCAGCAGCCGGTTGCCCGAGCGCAGCACCTCGTCGCTGACGCTCCCGCCGGAGGCGAGCAGGGCCGCCGTCCTGGGGGTGAGGCCGAGGTCCGTGACCGCCCGGCCCTCGGCGTCCTGGGGCAGGCCGAGCAGGCGGCGGGCCTCGTCGTTGGCGAGGGTCAGCCGGTGGTCGGCCCCGAAGATGAGGACGCCCTCGCGGACCGCGTGCAGCACCGCGTCGTGGTGCTCGTACATGCGGGTCATCTCGGCCGGTTCGAGCCCGTGGGTCTGGCGCCGGAGCCGCCTGCTGACCAGGGCGGCACCGCCCGTGGTGAGGGCGAGGGCGATCGCCGCGACCGCCGCGCTCGGCGGGATGGAGCGGTCCGCCGCGCTGTTCACCGTCTCGACGGTGATGCCCACGGAGACCAGCCCGACGACCGATCCGTCGGGCCGCTCGACGGGCACCACGGAGTTGACGGAGGGCCCGCGGGAGCCGGTGAAGGTCCGGGTGAAGCCCTGCCCGGCCAGCGCCTCCTCGTAGGGGCCCACGAGGTGCTTCCCGATCAGGGCGGGGTCGGGGTGGGTGTAGCGGATGCCGTGCGTGTTGGCGACGACGACGGAGTCCACGTGGGTCTGTTCGCGGATCCGCTCGGCGCGCGGCTGCAGGATCGCGGTGGGGTGCGCGCTCTCCAGGGCGGGCACGATGCCCGGCGAGTTGGCGAAGGTCTCGGCGACGCTCAGGGTACGGGCGCGGGCCTGGTCCATGCTGTCCTTGCGGCTCTCCACGAACAGGGCGACCGTGCCCACCACGACGAGCAGCAGGACGAGGGCGAGCACGAGGCCGAAGACCTGGCCGGCCACGGTGCGCACGGTGAACAGCGAGCGCAGTCCGCCGCCCCGGGAGCGGCGGGCCGGGCCCCGTGCTGCCGACGTGGAAGCGGCTCGGGCCGGGTGTTCCTCCTCGGGCCGACGTGGTGGCCGGACGGACCGTCCCGGCCACGCCCGGGATCGGCCGATACCAGACATAACTCCAGGTCTAGCACGAATCGCATCCGCGCGAGAGGCCGCCGCCGGGGGCTCAGAACCCGCCGCCGTCAAAGCCTCCGCCTCCTCCGAAGTCGCCCCCGCCGAATCCGCCGCCGTCGAAACCCCCGCCGTCGAAGCCCGAGGAATCGAAGTCCGCCCCGGAGAAGTCACCGCCGTTCCAGTCGCCGGGGCCGAAGTCGCCGCCGCCGTACTCCGCCGCGTACGCCGGGGTCGACAGCACGGAGCCGAGCATCGTGCCGACGAGCAGGCCGGGGAGCAGCCCGCCGCCGAAGTAGCCGCCCGCCCAGGGACCGTACGCCGGGCCCGCCTCCCAGTACGGGCGGCGTCGGCCGTCCCCGGTGTCGACGGTGCGGCCGAGGGGTTCCTCGCCCGCGCGCAGCCTGGTCGCGTCCACCGCGCAGACCGGGATCTCGCGGGCCGTGCCGCCGGCCGGGGACCACCGGACGTCGGCGGCCGAGGGGCCGTGGCGCGGGTCGAAGAAGCACGGCGGGCGGCGGGCGGGCGGCTCCCGGCCTGCGCGGCGGGCCTCCAGGACGGCCAGGGAGAACCGGCCGTCCTCCAGGGCCCGGGTGACCTCGCGCACGTCGGACGGGTGGCGGGCGGCGGCCATGCGGGACTTCGCGGTCTCGTAGGAGTCCAGGGCCCGTTCGTAGTCCGCGCGCATGGCGTCGTCGGCGCCCCGTTCCGCGGGGTGGAAGTCGAGCCGGTCCAGGGTCTCGCCGTACGCGGTGATGTCCTCGTCCACGACGACCCGGAGCTTGTCGAGGGCGGCGCGTTCCTCTTCCTCCTTGCGCCTGCGGTTGCGGCGGACGACGCCGTAGGCCGTGCCGCCGCCCAGCACCAGGATGCCGCCGGCCACGATCAGCGCGGTGGTGGACGACGGGCCCCCGCCACCGCCGGACGCGCCGCCCCAGGAGGCGGGGGCGCTGCCGCGGGCCTGTTCGACGGCCCGGTCGACGAAGGCGTTCAGCTGGGTCGCGGCGTCGGTGGCCGTGCCGGGCGCCTTCACCGCCGCGGTGAGGTTGTCGACCGCCCGGGTGGGCATCACCTGCGGGTCGGCGCCCGCGTCGAACGCGTCGCCGAGGCGGACGGCGTAGACACCGGTGATTCCGGTGTCGGTGCGCAGGGTGGCCAGCAGGTTCCGTGCGGGGAACGCCGCGGTCCGGGGCAGCACCGCCACGAACACCGGTTTGCCGGCGGCCTCGATCTTCTTCGTGAGGGCGGCGGCCTGCGCCGGGGAGAGCTGGTCGGCCGCGGCCGGATCGACGTACACCGGGCTCCTGCGCAGCGCCTGCGCGACCTCGTCGATCGTGGTGGCGGGGGCGGTGGCGGAGCCGACGGCGGGTGTACCGGCCGCGGCGGAGCCGGCCTCGGCGGCACCGGCCGTCGCGGGCGCACCGGGTGCCGTGCCGAGGACGGCCGCCGCGAAGGTCAGCAGCAGACCGGCCGACAAGGAAGGGAACCTTCTGTTCCGCATACTTCGAAGCTAACCCGGACGGGGCGCTCGCGCGCTGTCGTCCGGACCGCCGGTTCCGCGGGCCGCCCGCCGGTCCCCGGCGCCCGGGGGCCCGGGGCCGGGAGCGGGCCGTGGAACGATGCTCGCCATGACAGGTCAAGTCTGGGTGTCTCTCATATCGTTGGGCGGCGTCGTCCTCGGCGGCGTGCTGTCCTACCTCGTCCAGCACCGGACCCAGCGGTCGGCGGAACGCGCCGAGCAGCAGCGGCAGCGGATCGCGCTGTCGGAGACCCGGCGCGCGGAACGGCTGGCGCTGCTGGAGCGCTTCATCGAGGTCTCGGCGGAGGCGGAGCGCTGCGCCTACACCCGGCCGTCCGAGTGGGAGGAGACCGACGACTGGTACCTCACGACCCGGGACGTCATGTCCCGGTTCTGGGTCGCGGACCGGCTCCTGCGCGTCCAGTTCCCCGCGTCCGTGCACGAGGTCGCGCACGCGCACTTCCTCGACCTCAACCGGACCGTGTGGCACGGACTGCCCGACGGCGACGGCGACGGCCTGCGGGACCTCCTGGAGATCAACCGGTCGGTGTTCCTCGACGCGGCCCGCGAGGTCATGGGGTAGCCCCGCGCCCGCCGTTTCCCGGGCCCCGCGCGCAGCCCGGCGGCGCGCGGGGCCCCGTCCCGTCCGGCGGTTACTCCGTGGGCTCGACACCGGCCCGCAGGAGGCCGTAGGTGTACGCGTCCTCCAGCGCCTGCCAGGACGCGGCGATGACGTTGTCGGCGACACCGACCGTGGACCATTCGCCGTTGCCGTCGGCCGTGGTGATGAGGACGCGGGTGGTGGACTCGGTGCCGGTGCGGCCTTCGAGGATGCGGACCTTGTAGTCGGTCAGCTCCAGCTTGGCGAGCTGCGGGTGGAGCCGTTCGAGGGCGACCCGCAGCGCCCGGTCGAGGGCGTTGACCGGGCCGTTGCCCTCGGCGGTGGCGACGATCCGCTCGCCCTTGGCCCAGAGCTTCACGGTCGCCTCGTTGGCGTGCGTGCCGTCGGGGCGGTTCTCGACGATGGCGCGCCAGGACTCGGTGCGGAAGTACCGGCGGGGGCGGCCCTCGGCCTCGGCGCGCAGCAGCAGTTCGAAGGAGGCGTCGGCGGCCTCGTAGGTGTAGCCCTTGAGCTCGCGCTCCTTGACCCGCTCCACGACCCGGCCGACGAGTTCGCGGTCGCCGCCGAGGTCGATGCCGAGTTCCTTGCCCTTGAGCTCGATGGAGGCGCGGCCCGCCATGTCGGAGACGAGCATCCGCATCGTGTTGCCGACCAGGGCGGGGTCGATGTGCTGGTACAGGTCGGGGTCGACCTTGATCGCGGAGGCGTGCAGTCCGGCCTTGTGGGCGAAGGCGGAGACACCCACATAGGGCTGGTGGGTGGAGGGCGTCAGGTTGACGACCTCGGCGATGGCGTGCGAGACGCGGGTCATGTCGGCGAGGGAGCCCTCGGGCAGGACGCTCTTGCCGTACTTGAGTTCCAGTGCGGCGACGACGGGGAAGAGGTTGGCGTTGCCGACCCGCTCGCCGTAGCCGTTGGCGGTGCACTGGACGTGGGTGGCGCCCGCGTCGACGGCGGCGAGGGTGTTGGCGACGGCGCAGCCGGTGTCGTCCTGGGCGTGGATGCCGAGCCGGGCGCCGGTGTCGGCGAGGACGGTGGAGACGACCGCGTGGACCTGGGCGGGGAGCATGCCCCCGTTGGTGTCGCAGAGGATGACGACGTCGGCGCCCGACTCGGCGGCGGCGCGGACGACGGCCTTGGCGTACTCGGCGTTGGCGCGGTAGCCGTCGAAGAAGTGCTCGCAGTCGACGAAGACCCGGCGGCCCTGCTCCCGGAGGAAGGAGACGGTGTCGCGGACCATCTCCAGGTTCTCCTCCAGCGTGGTGCGCAGCGCGAGTTCCACGTGGCGGTCGTGGGACTTGGCGACCAGCGTGATCACCGGGGCGCCGGATGCCAGCAGCGCCTTGACCTGGGGGTCCTCGGCGGCCCTGCCGCCGGCCCTGCGGGTGGCACCGAAGGCGACCAGTTCGGCGTTCTCGAACTGGATCTCCTGCTGGGCGCGGGCGAAGAACTCGGTGTCGCGGGGGTTGGCACCGGGCCAGCCGCCCTCGATGAAGCCGACGCCGAAGTCGTCCAGGTGCCGGGCGATGGTCAGCTTGTCCGCGACCGTCAGGTTGATGCCTTCACGCTGGGCCCCGTCGCGCAGTGTGGTGTCGAAGACATGGAAGCTGTCGTCGGTGGCCTTGGCCTTGGTGGTCATGCTGGTCTGACTCCTGTCGGATGAGCGGATCCGGACGATCTGGCTCCACTTGCCCCCATCATTCCGCCTGCGCCTCGCCCCGGCCCGGGTGAGGGCCGGAAAACGAAAAAACCCCTCGCGGGTGCGAGAGGTCTGCGCGCGGGTCTGGGGCACGGTGGCCGCGTCGCACGTGGTGGTGCGGGGCGGTCACTGCGGACCGGCGCGCCTGCTGCCGATAATCATGACGGACGAAGGCACGGAGACAGTCTTGCACAGGGCTGCCTCCGTACCCTTCCCCGTCTCAGGATGCGGGCGCGCCGCCCGTCCCCGTCAGGGCTCGGACGTGGCGCCGCCCGTCCCCGTCAGGGAGCGGGCATGGCGTCGGCCGCTCCGGACTTCCGGGCGCCGTCCCGGTCCGCGTCCTTGGCTCCGATCCGGCCCAGGTCGATGTCGCGGGTCTCGCGCATGGTCAGGTAGACCACCAGGGAGACCGCGGCGCAGCCCGCCACGTACCAGTAGAAGCCGGACTCGACGCCCGCCTTCTTGAACCAGAGCGCCACGTACTCGGCGGTGCCGCCGAAGAGCGCGTTGGCCAGGGCGTACGGGAGGGCGACGCCCAGTGCGCGGATGCCGGTCGGGAACAGCTCCGCCTTCACGCAGGCGTTGATCGAGGTGTAGCCGGTGACGATCACCAGGGCGAGCAGCGCCAGTCCGAAGGCCGGCCAGAACGTGCCCGCGTGCTTGAGCATGGTCATGATCGGCACGGTCAGGAAGGTGGAGCCGATGGCGAAGCCGATCAGCAGCGGGCGGCGGCCGATCCGGTCGGAGAGCATCCCGGCCAGCGGCTGGAGGCACATGAAGACGAACAGCGCGCAGAAGCTGACGAGCGAGGCGGTGGACTTCTCCATGCCGGCGCTCTTGGAGAGGAACTTGGTGAGGTAGGTCGTGTACGTGTAGTAGGCGACGGTCCCGCCCATGGTCAACGCCATCACGAGGAACGCCTCGCGCTTGTGCTCCCACAGCGCCTTCAGGGTGCCCCGGTCCTCCTGGTCGGCGGCGCCGGACTCCGCGTAGACCTCGGTCTCCAGCATGTTGCGGCGCAGGTAGAAGACGATTCCGGCGCCGAGCGCGCCGACGACGAACGGGATGCGCCAGCCCCAGTTGTGCAGGGCCGCCTCGGACATGTTGCGTTGCAGGACGATCTGGAGACCGAGGCCGACCAGCTGTCCCGCGGTCATGGACACGTACTGGAAGCTGGAGGCGAAGCCGCGCCGTTCGGGGGCGGACGCCTCGGTGAGGTAGGTGGCGCTGGCGGCGTACTCGCCCCCGACGGACAGGCCCTGGAGCAGCCGGGCCACCAGCAGGACGGCGACACCGCCGTATCCCGCGACGTCGTACGTCGGCGCGATGGCGATGAGGACGGCGGAGGCCGACATGAGGGTGACGGTGAGCGTGAGCGCGGCCTTGCGGCCCTTGCGGTCACCGATCCGGCCGAGCAGCCAGCCGCCGACCGGCCGCATGAAGAAGCCGACGGCGAAGATGCCCATGGTGTTCATCAGGTTGGCGGTCTCGTTGCCCTCGGGGAAGAACGAATCCGCGAAGTAGACCGCGAAGGTGGCGTACACGAACCAGTCGAACCACTCGACCATGTTGCCGGCGGAGCCGACCCAGATCTTCTTCCACTGCTCTCGTCCCATGGTCCGCCACCGTGCCCGACCGACGGCGAACACAACAAGAGCGCAACGGGCAACGATCGCGCGTACTTACGTGCGTTTCGTTCATGGCGGGGGGACGGGCGCGCTGTCCGCGGCGAGCGTTTCCCCGACGAACTCCCCCGCCTCGGCGAGGGCCCGGGAACGCCCCATGCCGGGTATGCCGACCGCGACGTGGACGCTGAAGCCGTCGAGCAGCGCGCGCAGCCGGGTCGCGAACCGTTCGGCGTCGACGGCGCGGAACTCGCCGCCCGCGATGCCCTCCCGCACCAGGGCCACCAGGTCGCGGTGCCAGGCGTCCTCGATGGCGGCCTGCCGGGCACGCGCGTCGTCGTCCGCGTCCCGCGAGCGGTTCCACACCTCCAGCCAGAGCGTCCAGTGCGGGTCGTGGTCGCCGTCGGGGAGGTACAGGTCGAGGTAGCCGTCGAGCCGTTCGCGGGCCGTCGCCCGCCCCGCGAGCAGGGCGCGCCGCCGCGCGCCGAGCCGTCCCTCGCTCCACTCCAGGGTCTGGAGCAGCAGCTCGTCCTTGGTACGGAAGTAGTAGAGGAGGTGTCCGCTGCTCATGCCGACCTCGCGGCCGAGTCCGGCCATGGTGAGGCCGTCGAGCCCCCGTTCGGCGATGGTGGCCATGGCTGCGGCCAGCAGTTCCTCACGGGGCGGGGCGGTGTTGCGACGGCGTGGCGCGGGGGGCACGTTTCAGACCTTCGGCTGCTGCTGTGTGATGCAGTGGATGCCTCCACCGCCGGCAAAGATGGTACGGGCGTCGACGAGCGTCACCGTACGGTCGGGGAAGAGTTCGCCGAAGATCTTCGCCGCCTCCTTGTCGCGCGGGTCGTCGAAGGCGCACAGGACCACGCCGCCGTTGCAGAGGTAGTGGTTGATGTAGGAGTAGTCGACCCACTCCCCGTCGGCCTTCAGCACGGTGGGCGCCGGGACCTCGACGACCTCCAGCGAGCGGCCCCGGGCGTCGGTGGCCCCGCGCAGGATGCGGACGGTCTCGCGGGTGATCTCGTGGTCGGGGTGGGCCGGGTCGGGCTGGACGTGGACGACGACGGTGCCGGGGCGGGCGAAGGCGGCGACGATGTCGACGTGGCCGAGGGTGCCGTACGTGCCGTAGTCGCCGGACAGTCCGCGCGGCAGCCAGATGGCCTTCTCGGTGCCGAGCCGGGCGTGGATCTCGGCCTCGACCTGCTCGCGGGTCCAGTCGGGGTTGCGTTCCTTGCCGAGCTGGACGGTCTCGGTGAGCAGGACGGTGCCCTCGCCGTCGACGTGGATGGCGCCGCCCTCGTTGACCAGGCGGGAGCCGTGCACCGGCACGTCGGCGAGTTCGGCGACGGAGCGGGCGATGTGCCGGTCGTGCTCCCAGCGGGCCCAGCCCTGGGCGCCCCAGCCGTTGAACGTCCAGTCCACGGCGGCCAGTTGCTTCCCGTCGGTGACGAAGGTGGGGCCGATGTCGCGCATCCAGGCGTCGTCCAGGGGGCGGACGGCGAGTTCGACGTCCGGGCCGAGGAGGGCGCGGGCGCCGTCCTCCTGGCCGGGGCCGACGACCATCGTGACGGGTTCGAAGCGGCGGACGGCGCGGGCCACGGTGGCCCATGCCTCGCGGGCCGCGGCCAGTTCGGCGTCGGTGTCGAAGGTGGGGTTGGGGCCGGGCCAGGCCATCCAGGTGCGTTCGTGCGGGGCCCACTCGGGCGGCATGCGGAAGGTCATGAGGCGTCCTGAAGGGGTGTCAGAGGAAGTAGAGGCGGTTGAGGGAGACGGAGTCGGCGGGCTCGGAGCGCAGCGGGTCGCCGTCCAGGGTGACCAGGCCGCTGCGGGCGTCCACGGCGACCTCTCCGGTACGGGAGTTGTGCACGAGGTCGCCGGGGCCGATGCCCCGGGTGCCGCGCACCCCGACGCGGCGCCGGCGGGTGGGCATCGAGTCCGCCCCGAGCTGGGTGGCGGCCCGGGAGACGAAGGCGACGGAGAGGTCGGCCGCGGTCGCCCCGTACGCCCCGAACTGCGGTCCGAGCACGAGTGGTTCGCAGGTGTCGGTGGCGGCGTTCGGGTCGCCGGTGACGCCGTACGCGGGGAAGCCGGCCTTGAGCACCAGCTGCGGCTTGGCGCCGAAGAACTCGGGGCGCCACAGCACGATGTCGGCGAGCTTGCCGGTCTCGATGGAGCCGACCTCGTGCGCGAGGCCGTGGGCGATGGCGGGGTTGATGGTGAGCTTGGCGATGTAGCGCAGTACCCGGGCGTTGTCGTCGCCGGGGCCGTCTCCGTCCATCGGGCCGAGCTCCGCCTTCATCTTCCCGGCCATGGCGAAGGTGCGGCGCACCGTCTCGCCGGCCCGGCCCATGCCCTGGGCGTCGGAGGACGTGATGCCGATGGCGCCCAGGTCGTGCAGCACGTCCTCGGCGCCCATCGTCCCGGCGCGGATGCGGTCGCGGGCCATGGCGGCGTCGCCCGGCAGGTCCGTCTTGAGGTCGTGGACGGAGACGATCATCCCGTAGTGCTCGGCGACGGCGTCCCGGCCGAAGGGCAGCGTCGGGTTGGTGGACGAGCCGATGACGTTCGGCACGCCCGCCATCTTCAGGACGTTGGGGACGTGTCCGCCGCCGCAGCCCTCGATGTGGAAGGCGTGGATCGTGCGGCCCTCCAGGACGCGCAGGGTGTCCTCGACCGACAGGCACTCGTTCAGCCCGTCGCTGTGCAGGGCGACCTGGACGTCGTGCTCCTCGGCGACCCGCAGGGCGGTGTCCAGGGCGCGGGTGTGGGCGCCCATGTCCTCGTGGACCTTGAAGCCGCAGGCCCCGCCCTCCGCGAGCGCCTCGACCAGCGGTGCCCCGTGGGAGGAGGAACCGCGGCCCAGGAAGCCGATGTTGACCGGCCAGGCGTCGAAGGCGTTGAAGGCGTGGCGCAGGGCCCAGGGCGAGTTGACGCCGACGCCCCAGACCGGGCCGAACTCCTGGCCGATGATCGTGGTGACGCCGGAGGCGAGGGACGCCTCCATGATCCGCGGCGAGAGCAGGTGGACGTGGGTGTCGACGGCGCCCGCCGTGGCGATCATGCCCTCGCCGGAGACGATCGTGGTGCCCGTGCCGACGACGACGTCCACGCCGTCCAGGGTGTCCGGGTTGCCGGCCCGGCCGATCGCCGCGATCCGGCCCTCGCGGATGCCGATCGACACCTTGCGGATGCCCTGCACGGCGTCGATGACCAGCACGTTGCTGATGACGACGTCGCAGGTGTCGCGGACGGCGGCGGCCTTGAGGTGCAGCCCGTCACGGGCGGTCTTGCCGAATCCGGCGAGGAACTCCTCGCCGTACGCCTGCGCGTCGGACTCGACGCGGACGGTCAGCCCGCTGTCGCCGAGCCTGACCCGGTCACCGGCGCGCGGGCCGTGCACGGAGGCGTACTCGTACGGGTCGATGCTCATCGTCCTGCTCCCAGGTATCCACAGGCCGCGGCGCGCCGCAGGGCCTCTTCCCTCGCGCCGGGCGCGTCGAGCGGGCCGTCGACCAGCCCGGCGAAGCCGATCGCGATCCGGTCGCCGCCGATGGGCACGAGCCCCACCTCGACCGACTCCCCCGGCCCGAAGCGGACGGAGGACCCGGCGGGGACGCACAGCCGCATCCCGTACGCGGCCGAGCGGTCGAAGTCGAGCCGCGGGTTGGCCTCGAAGAAGTGGTAGTGCGAGGTGACGGAGACCGGCACAGTCGCGGTGTTGCGGACGTCCAGTCGCACGGCGGGCTCCGGCTCGGGTCCGGCGGGGCCGGGCAGGACGGCCCCCGGCGCCCGGTCGCCGAGGCTCCCGCCCAGCGGGGCGGAGACCACGGCGAGCCGCGATCCGTCGTCGAAGACGGCCTCCACGTGGACCTCGGTGACGACGTCGGCCACGCCGGGCAGCACGTCGTCCGGGCCGAGCACCGAGCGGGCGGCCTCGATGGCCTCCGCCAGCCGCAGTCCGTCCCGGGCGGCCTCGCAGACCGTGTCCGCGATCAGCGCGGTCGCCTCGGGGACATTGAGCTTCAGCCCCCGGGCGCGGCGGGCCCTGGCCAGTTCGGCCGCACCGAAGAGCAGCAGCCGGTCGCGTTCCGTAGGAGTCAGTCGCACGTCTCCACACCTCCCGTTTGGAGCAGCACTCTAACCCAGGGTTAGAGCAGCGCTCTAACCCTGGCGCATGTCACCCCCGTCACAGCCGGGCGCCACCCGCACCGCCCCGGGAACGCGCGGGGCCGCGCCCGGCGGACGGCCGGGCGCGGCCCTGTGTGTGCGTCGTGCACGGCCCGGCCGGACGGCCGGGCGGGAGGTCACTCGCCGAGCGGGTGCATCCAGCCGTGGGTGTCCTCGACGACCCCGCGCTGGATGTCCAGCAGGCGCTCGCGCAGCTTCATCGAGACCTCGCCGGGCTCGCCCCCGCTCTGGACCCACTCGCCGCCCTCGCACTTGACGGTGCCGACGGGGGTGATGACGGCCGCGGTGCCGCAGGCGAAGACCTCGGTGAGGGTGCCGTTCGCGGCGTCGTCGCGCCACTGGTCGATGGAGACGCGGCCCTCCTCGGACTCGTAGCCGAGGTCGCGGGCGACCTGGAGCAGCGAGTCACGGGTGATGCCGGCGAGCAGGGAGCCGGTCAGCGCCGGGGTGACGATCTTGTTCCCGTACACGAAGTACAGGTTCATGCCGCCGAGTTCCTCGACCCACTTGTGCTCGACCGCGTCGAGGTAGGCCACCTGGTCGCAGCCCTTGGCACTGGCCTCGGCCTGGGCGAGGAGGGACGCGGCGTAGTTGCCGCCGGTCTTGGCGTCGCCCACGCCGCCGGGGACGGCGCGCACCCGGTCCTCGGAGAGCCAGATGGAGACCGGCTTCACACCGCCGGGGAAGTACGCCCCGGCGGGCGAGGCGATCACCACGAACAGGTACTCGTTGGCGGGCTTCACCCCGAGGCCGACCTCGGTCGCGATCATGAACGGGCGCAGGTAGAGGGACTCCTCGCCGCCGTGCGGGGGAACCCATGCGCGGTCCTGCCGGACCAGCAGGTCGCACGCCTCGATGAAGGTCTCGACGGGCAGTTCCGGCATGGCCATGCGGCGGGCCGACGCCTGGAAGCGCCGGGCGTTGGCCTCGGGGCGGAACGTGGCGACGCCGCCGTCGGGCCTGCGGTACGCCTTGAGACCCTCGAAGATCTCCTGCGCGTAGTGGAACACGGTGGTCGCGGGGTCGAGCGCGAGCGGGCCGTAGGGGATGAGCTGGCCGTCGTGCCAGCCGCGGCCCTCGGTCCACCGGATCGTCACCATGTGGTCGGTGAAGCGGCGGCCGAATCCGGGGTTGACCATGCTGGCCTCGCGCTCCGCGTCGGACAGCGGGTTCGCGGAGGGCTTGAGCTCGATCGTGGGCGTCGTCATGAGTGCGTGTCCTTCACCTGTTGTGTGTGTTGGACCGCGCTCACGCCTCTCCCGCCGGGCAGGTACTAGGACGTCCGAGCTTCAGTACGAGCCGCGGTCCCGTTCGATTATCGCTCCGGGGCAGCCTGGCACGAAATGACGCGAATGCGGTCCAGTGGTCGATGGTGGCACCCCGGGCCGCACAGGAGAAGCCGCCGGGCGCTGTCGCCACCCGGCGGCTCGTGAGCGGAGTCGTCGGGTCAGCCCGCTACGCGTACCGCCAGCGCGTCGCCGATCTGATCGGTCGTACGGGCCGCGCCGTCGCGCTCCGCGAGGTCGGCGGAGACGGCGTCCTCGATGCGCACGGCCTCGGCCTCGTGACCGAGGTGGCGCAGCAGGAGGGCGACGGAGAGGATCGTGGCGGTCGGGTCGGCCTTGCCCTGCCCCGCGATGTCGGGGGCGGAGCCGTGGACCGGTTCGAACATCGACGGGAAGGCGCCCGTCGGGTTGATGTTGCCGGAGGCGGCCAGGCCGATGCCACCGGTCACGGCGGCGGCGAGGTCGGTGAGGATGTCGCCGAAGAGGTTGTCGGTGACGATGACGTCGAAGCGCTCCGGCTGGGTGACGAAGAAGATCGTCGCCGCGTCGACGTGCAGGTAGTCCGTGGTGACCTCGGGGTATTCGGTCGCGACGCGGTCGAAGATGTTCTTCCACATGTGACCCGCGTACACCAGGACGTTGTTCTTGTGGACCAGCGTCAGCTTCTTGCGCGGGCGGGCGTTCGCCCGCTCGAACGCGTCACGGACGACGCGCTCGACGCCGTACGCGGTGTTGACGCTGACCTCGGTGGCGACCTCGGCCGGGGTGCCGGTGCGCAGCGAGCCGCCGTTGCCCGTGTAGGGGCCCTCGGTGCCCTCGCGGACGACGACGAAGTCGATGTCCGGGCGGCCGGCCAGCGGGGTCGCGGTGTTCGGGAAGAGCTTCGACGGCCTCAGGTTGATGAAGTGGTCGAAGGCGAACCGCAGCTTCAGCAGGAGCCCGCGCTCCAGGACCCCGGAGGGCACGGAGGGGTCGCCGATCGCGCCGAGCAGGATGGCGTCGTGCCCCTTGAGGGCTTCGAGCTCCGCGTCCGGGAGGGTCTCTCCGGTGCGGTGCCAGCGCCGGGCACCAAGGTCGTACTCCTTGGTCTCCAGCTTCACATCCTGCGGAAGCACGGCCCCGAGGACCTTGAGGCCCTGGGCCACGACCTCCTGGCCGATTCCGTCACCGGGGATCACTGCGAGATTGATGCTGCGAGACATGTCCGCACCTTACTGCTCGTCCCACCTCATGACATACGACGTCCACGATTCGGACAGGCGGGGAGTCGTACGCATGCCGCTCGCCCGTTCGACGGGGTGGCCTCGGCCCGAGGGCGGACGTTCGGAGGCGCGGGCATCCCCGTTTCGGGACACCCGGGAAGCCCGCCGCCGGTATGGCCATGGCCGAGCAGCACGAATGTCTGCGGACCCGGCCGGCCCGGCGCGCGACGGCATCGCGCACGTCACGACGGGCGGGACGGGCAGGCCGCTCCACGGCTTCCGGTCCCGGACGGCTACGAGGGACGGGCCCGAGGCCGGGAGGGCGTCGACACGTACCACGTGGTCGAGGGCGGCGGGAGCGTGGAGCGGGCGCGCCGTGCCGGGTTCTCGTTCCCGGCGGTGGAGGTGACGCCCGGACGGCACCCGTGGATGGAGGTGACCGCACTCGCCGGGCCGGGCGGGCGCGTCGACCACTTCGAGACCGGCCGCGGCCGACTTCCGTCGGGGCGGCGCCCGGTCTCGGGAGCCGCCCGGCCCCCGAGGCCGGGCGGTCGGCGGCCATCGGCGACCGGTCCCCGCGGACCGGTGCCGAAAGCCGGGGTCAGTGGCCCGTGGAGCCGCCGTTGTCCCGTCGGTCGAGGGCCCGCTGCAGGGCGGCGGCGGCGTTCTGGCGCTCCGACTCGGTCGGGCGGTGGGTACGGCGGACGCGGCGGACGGTCGTCTCGGCCATGGTGGATCGACTCCTTGAGATCGCGAGGATTTCGAGATCGAAAAATCGTGAGGGTGATTTCGAGATCAGGATTTCGAGGTGCCTGAAGGGGCGGAGGCGGGCGCCGCAGGGGTTGCCTGCACGGGGCGCGCGCTCGGGACCGCCAGTCGCTGGTTCCAGCGAGACGTTCGGCTCCTACAAAGCTAGGGCAGCCCGGACGGTCTGTCTCCACAATTACTCGGACTTCCTACTATCTGAGACGGAGGTTTGCGCCGGACCGCCCCCGTTCCGCCCCCCGGAGCCCGTACGGCAGTCGGTCGTCCCTGGTCAAAGGGGCGAGGTGGCCGATCGGGGCGCTCGTGCGAGGAGGGTCACACCCCTCGCCCGAATACCCGGGCGCACGCCCCGAGTACTCAGCCGCAGGTGAGTACTCACCCCGTGTCGAACGATTGTGCTTCGCCCGAGAGTGGAAGCCATGAACGGCCTCTACGCTCTCAAGCCCTGGTACGCGGACCGGCTCTCCGGTGTCCGCGCCTCGCTGGCCCGCCGTGAGGTGTCGCCCGACGCCCTCACCGCGGCCGGGGTGGTCTCGGCCGCCGGTGCCGCCGCCGCACTGGCCTGGCTGCCCGCCGGCCCCGCGGCCCTGCCGGTCGCCGTACTGCTCGCCGCCCGGCTCGCCTTCGCCAACCTGGACGGCGCACTGGCCCGCGACACGGGCCGGACCACCAGGCGCGGCGCGGTGCTCAACGAGCTCGGCGACCGGGCGGCGGACCTGGTCGTGCTGGCCGGGTTCCTGACGCTCGCCCCGCTGTGGCTGGTGGCGGCGGCCGGGCTCGCGGCGACGCTGCCGTCCTGGGTGTCGCTGGCCGGTGCCGCGGCGGGCGCGCCCCGGCGCAACGGCGGCCCGGTCGGCAAGACCGAGCGCTGTCTGCTGGTGGTGGTCGCCGCGGCGAGCGGCTGGGCCGTGCCCGTCCTGATCGTGATCGCCGCCGGTTCGCTGCTGACCGCGGCGCTCCGGCTGGCCGGCCTGTGGCGGGAACTGGCATGAGCGCCGTACTGATCGCCGAGGAGGCGGCGGCGCGGGCCGTGCCGCTGGTCGCGGGGGTGCTGGGGGCGGGCGGGGTCGCCGTCGCCGTACTGCCGTCGAAGGTCCGGATGCGGGCCGAGCTGCGCAAGCGGTGGCGCACCTGGGCGCTGGTGGCGCCGGTCTTCCTGGGGGCGTACTTCCTGGGCGGCGGCGGCACGTTCGTGCTGGCCGCCGGGCTCGGGGCGGTCGCGGCGGGCGAGTTCGCCCGGATGGCGGGGCTGCGGCGCGGCGACCTCGCGGTGCTGGTGGCGGCCTCGGTGGTGCTTCCCGCGCTGGCGTGGCTGGTGCCGGAGGTCCTCGACGTGCGGGCGGCGGCGCTGCTGCTGGTCGCGGCCGCGCTGCCCCCGGTGCTGGCCGGGGACGACCGGACCGGCTTCACCCGGACCGCCCGCACCGCCTTCGGGCTGCTGTGGATCCCGGTCGCCCTGACCGGTCTGGTGACGCTCGGCGAGAGCGGTGTCGCGGTGGGGCTCGCGGTGGCGCTCGGCGACGTGGGCGCCTGGTGCGGCGGCACGGCGCTGGGCCGGCGGGGCCCACTGGCGCGGCCGCTGTCGCCGCTGTCCCCCAACAAGACCTGGGCGGGGGTGCTCGGCGCGGCGGTGGCCACGGCCCTGCCGCTGCTCGTGCTCGGCTCGTTCACGTTCCCGCTGTGGGCCGCGGTGCTCGGCGGCTGTGTCCTCGGCGACCTGCTCGAATCGATGGTCAAGCGCGAGTCCGGGGTGAAGGACGCGGGTGACTGGCTGCCCGGTTTCGGCGGCCTCCTCGACCGGATCGACTCCCTGCTGGTGGCTCTTCTCCTGGCGATGGTGATGACATGACCTCCACCCTTCCCCGCGTCCGCGACCGGATCGCGCTGCCCGCCCGTTCCCGGTTCTCCGCCGCGCTCCGGCGCGGTCTGTGGTGGGGCATCCTCAGCCTCACCGGTGGGGTGGAGCGGCGCGGCCGGCTGCCGCGCGGCGGCTGTGTCGTCGTCGCCAACCACTCCTCGCACGCCGACACGGCGGCGCTCCTCGCCGCGCTCGACGCCCGGCACACCCCGGCGATCGGGGCCGCGGCGGACTACTGGTTCGCCTCTCCGTGGCGGCGCCGGATCTGCCGCAGGCTGGCCGCCGGGTTCCCGGTCCGGCGCAGCGGCGGCGGCATGGACGACCTGCTGACCATGGCGGACGAGCTGCGGGCGGGCCGGGCGGTCGTCCTGTTCCCGGAGGGCACCCGGGGCCGGGACGGCGAGCTGGGCTCCTTCCACCGGGGCGCGCTGGTGCTGGCCGAGCGGGCGGGCGTCCCGGTGGTGCCGGTGGGGATCGCGGGCACGGACCGGCTGCTGCCGAAGCACGGCAGGCTGCGCCCGGCACTGGTGCGGGTGTCGATCGGCGACCCGCTGCCGTCGGCGATCGGCCCGCGGGAGGCCCGCGACGCGGTGGTGGCGCTGCACCGGCGTACGGTCGCCGAGCCGCTGCGGGACTCCGCGACGCGGCGCCGGGTGGCGGCGGTCGCCGTCTCGCGGTGGGGTGTCCCCCTGGCGTTCCTGTGGGCGCTGGCGGAGGCGCTGAGCTGGCCGCTGATGCCGGAGCTGCTGCTGGGCGCGGTCTGCGTGGCCGTGCCGGGGGCGGCGCTGCGGCTGTCGCTGGGCGCCCTGGCCGGGAGCCTGGTCGGTGGCCTGCTCGCCCTCCAGCTGGCCTCGGCCGGGGTGCGGCTGCCCGCGCCGCTGACCACGGACCGGATGCGGGCCGAGGTGCGTCACGAACTCGCCCTGGAGGGCGCGTCCGCGGTGCGCCACCAGCCGTGGAACGGCATTCCGTTCAAGGTGTACGGGGCGGAGGCGGGGCGCGCGGGGGTGCCGACGGCCGACTGGCTCGCCGCGTCGGCGAAGGCCCGTGGTTCCCGGACCCTGACGGTCGGCCTCGGTTTCGCGGCCCTCGGCATGCTGATGCGCCGCCACCGCCGCCACTACGGCCGCTACCTGGTCCTGCTGGGCGGCGGCTTCACGGCGGGGCTCTCGCTGATCGTCGCGGGCTGGGGCTGAGCGGACACTGACCGACGGGCGCACCGGTTCTGTCCGGCGGGACCCTGGTCCGGACCTGCCCCCGCCCGTCACACTGCCCGCATGTCCGACACCACAGCCACACCCGCACCCGTGCCCCCGCGGTGGACGCCCGTCCACGGCGAGCCCTACCGACCGGTCCCCCACCGCCCCGAGCGGATCGCGGC
Organism: Streptomyces sp. NPDC002669; assembly: GCF_042889165.1. Lineage (NCBI taxonomy): Bacteria > Bacillati > Actinomycetota > Actinomycetes > Kitasatosporales > Streptomycetaceae > Streptomyces > Streptomyces sp. NPDC002669. Next base: position 51,434 of record NZ_JBIAQQ010000025.1, read on the forward strand.
CGACGAGTCGCTCGCGCACGCCGCCCGTCTGCGCCGGCGGATGGACGAGCGCAGGACCGTACGCCGGTTCTCCCGCGATCCCGTGCCCGAGCAGGTCGTCAGGGACGCGATCGCCTGCGCCGCGACCGCCCCGTCCGGGGCGCACCAGCAGCCGTGGACCTTCGTCCTGGTCAAGGACCCCGAGGTGCGGCGGCGCATCCGGGAGGCGGCCGAGCACGAGGAGCGGATCAGCTACGACGGGCGGCTCGGTGAGGAGTGGCTGGCGGCGCTGCGCCCGCTGGGCACGGACGCCGTCAAGGCCCACATGACGGACGCCCCGGCCCTGGTCGTGGTGTTCCAGCAGAGGTACTGGGTGGGCGAGGACGGCACGAAGCACAAGCACTACTACGTCGACGAGTCGGTCGGGATCGCCGTCGGGATGCTGCTGACGGCCCTGCACCTGTCGGGCCTGGCGGCGCTGATCCACACCCCGAGCCCGATGCGGTTCCTGCGCGAGGTGCTCGGCCGCCCGGAGAACGAGAAGGCGTTCGCGGTGATCCCGGTCGGGTATCCGGCCGACGACTGCGAGGTGCCGGACCTGGTGCGCAAGTCGCTGGACCAGGTGCTCGTGGAGATCTGAGCCCGGGGCCTGCGGGCACCTCCGGAAGGCCCGGACGGCCCGTCCCGGGCCCGGAAATGGAAACCGCCTCCCGGCCGGCAGGGGAACCGGGCGGGAGGCGGAGTTCGGGGCGGGGCGTCGGGGTGGGACGCCCCGAGGGGATCAGCCCTGGTGGGGGTAGGTGTAGTCGGTCGGCGGGACCAGCGTCTCCTTGATGGCCCGGGTCAGCGTCCAGCGCTGGAGGTTCTGCGGGGCACCCGCCTTGTCGTTCGTGCCCGAGGCGCGGCCGCCGCCGAAGGGCTGCTGGCCGACGACGGCACCGGTCGACTTGTCGTTGATGTAGAAGTTGCCCGCGGCGTACCGCAGCTTCTCCATCGTGTACGCGGCCGCGGCGCGGTCGTTCGCGATGACGGAACCGGTCAGCGCGTAGTCGGAGACCGACTCCATCTGCTCCAGCATCTCGTCGTACTTGTCGTCCTCGTAGACGTGCACGGCGAGGATCGGGCCGAAGTACTCGGTCGTGAAGACCTCGTTGGCCGGGTCGGTGCACTCGATGACGGTCGGGCGGACGAAGTAGCCCACCGAGTCGTCGTAGGTGCCGCCCGCGACGACCGTGCAGGACGGGTCCGACTTGGCGCGGTCGATCGCGGCCTTGTTCTTGGCGAAGGAGCGCTCGTCGATGACGGCGCCGATGAAGTTCGACAGGTCGGTGACGTCACCCATGGTGATGCCGTCGACCTCGGCGGCGAACTTCTCCTTGAAACCGGAGTTCCAGATGGAGGCCGGGATGTACGCGCGGGAGGAGGCCGAGCACTTCTGGCCCTGGAACTCGAAGGAGCCGCGGGTCAGCGCGGTCTTCAGGACGGCGTGGTCGGCCGACGGGTGGGCGACGACGAAGTCCTTGCCGCCGGTCTCGCCGACGAGCCGCGGGTAGGTGCGGTAGTTGGCGATGTTGGTGCCGACCGTCTTCCACAGGTGCTGGAAGGTGGCGGTCGAGCCGGTGAAGTGGATGCCGGCCAGGTCGCGGTGGTTCAGGGCCACCTCGGAGACGGCGATGCCGTCGCCGGTCACCAGGTTGATGACGCCCTTGGGCAGGCCGGCCTCCTCCAGGAGCTGCATCAGCAGCACGGCGGCGTGGGTCTGCGTCGGGGACGGCTTCCACACCACGACGTTGCCCATGAGGGCCGGGGCGGTGGGCAGGTTGCCCGCGATGGCCGTGAAGTTGAACGGCGTGATCGCGTAGACGAAGCCCTCCAGCGGGCGGTGGTCCATGCGGTTCCACACGCCCGGCGAGTTGGCCGGGGGCTGCTCGGCCAGGATCTGGCGCGCGTAGTGCACGTTGAAGCGCCAGAAGTCGACGAGCTCGCAGGGGGTGTCGATCTCGGCCTGCTGGGCGGTCTTGGACTGGCCGAGCATCGTGGAGGCGGCCAGCGTCTCGCGCCACGGGCCGGCCAGCAGCTCGGCGGCGCGCAGGATGATCGCGGCGCGGTCGTCGAAGGACATCGCGCGCCACGCCGGGGCGGCGGCCAGCGCGGCGTCGATCGCGTCCTGCGCGTCCTGCTGCGTGGCGCCCGCGAAGGTGCCGATGACGGCCTTGTGGTTGTGCGGCTGCACGACGTCGAAGCGCTCGCCGCCACCCATCCGCTTCTCGCCGCCGATGGTCATCGGGAGGTCGATCGGGTTCTCGCTGAGCTCCTTGAGCTTCGCCTCCAGGCGAGCGCGCTCCGGGCTGCCCGGGGCGTAGGAGTGGACCGGCTCGTTGACCGGCGCGGGAACCTGGGTCACAGCGTCCATGAGTGCCTTGTCTCCTTGGTGTCGGCGGGGATGGGGGGCGGCCTGGGGCCGGTTCAGCCCTTGGTGAGGATGGAACGGCCGAAGAACATCAGGTTCGCCGGCTTCTCCGCGAGACGGCGCATGAAGTAGCCGTACCAGTCGGTGCCGTACGCGGTGTAGACCCGCATCCGGTGGCCCTCGGCCGCGAGCCGGAGGTGCTCGTCGCTGCGGATGCCGTACAGCATCTGGAACTCGTACTCGTCCAGTTTGCGCCCTGCCTTGCGGCCCAGCTCCTGGGCGATGGCGATCAGACGCGGGTCGTGGGACCCGATCATCGGGTAGCCCTCGCCCTCCATCAGGGTCTTGAGGATGCGGACGTACGCCTTGTCGATCTCGGCCTTGTCCTGGTACGCGACGGAGGCGGGCTCCTTGTAGGCGCCCTTCACGATGCGGACGCGGCTGCCGTTGGCGGCCAGCCGGCGGGCGTCCTCCTCGGTGCGGAACAGGTAGGCCTGGATCACACAGCCGGTCTGCGGGAAGTCCTTCCGCAGCTCCTCGTGGATGGCGAACATCGAGTCGAGGGTGGTGTGGTCCTCGGCGTCCAGGGTGACCGTGGTGCCGATCGCGGCGGCGGCCTCGACGACCGGGCGGACGTTGGCGAGCGCCAGCTCGTGCCCGCCCTCCAGCGACTGGCCGAACATGGAGAGCTTGACGGACATCTCGGCCCTGGTGCCCAGGCCCAGGTCCTTGAGGTGCTCGATCAGCTCCAGGTAGGCGTCCCGGGCGGCGGCGGCCTGCTCGGGGGTGGTGATGTCCTCGCCCACCACGTCGAGGGTGACCTCGAGGCCCTTGGCGGCGGCGTCCTCGATGATCGGGACGACCTGGTCGACGGTCTCGCCCGCGATGAACCGGTCGACGACCTGCTTGGTGCCAGGTGCCGCCGAGATGAAACGGCGCATCTTGTCGCTGCGGGACGCGGCGAGAATCACGGGACCCAGCACGGGGCACCTCCACGGAAAGTACGAACGAGGGCCATACCGGTACATGGAGAACAGATCGGTACAGCACGGAGAACCACCGTGAAATCTAAGGATCTCCCCGATCGTGTGCCATCGACAGCTGTCACGCATCCGTTCCCCGGTTCTCAGACATATGTCTGAAGGGGTGCGAGAATGGCCGGGTGAAGGGCGATTACCAGGAGCTGGTGGACGAGATCTCGGGGCTGCTCGGCGCTCCGGCGACGCTGGAGGACCGGGATTTCGCGCTGGTCGCCTTCGGCGCGCACGACAGCGACGACGACTCCGCGATGGACCCGGTCCGCACCCGTTCGATCCTGACCCGCCGTTCCACCCCCGCGGTCCGCGCCTGGTTCGAGGGCTTCGGCATCACGCGCGCCACCGGCCCGGTCCGCATCCCGGCCGCCCCGGAGGCCGGGGTCTTCCGGGACCGGCTCTGCCTTCCGGTACGCCACCGGAGTGCCGTGCTCGGTTACGTATGGCTGCTCGACGCCGAGCCGGGGCCGACCGACGAGCAGCTGAGGGCGGCGATGGAGGTGGCGGCCCGGATCGGGGCGCTGCTCGCCGCCGAGGCCCGGGCGGGCTCGGACCCGTCCCGCGAGTTCGGCGCGGTCCTGACCGCGGGGCGGGGCTGGCAGCGCGACATGGCGGTGGCCGCGCTGCACGAGGCGCTGGGGCCGGACGCGGAGGGGCTGCACGCGGTGGTGTGCGTGACCCCGTGGCCGGACGACCCGCCCTCGGTCCGTACGGTGCCGTCGGCGGCGGCGCTGGTCTCCGTCCCGCTCCCCGACGCCGGGCTCCCGGCGCTGGCCGCGCTGGTCCGGCTGCGCTCGGCCGAGGCCCTCGCCCCGGCCCTCACCGCCGCGGAGCGGCTGCGTTCCACCGTCGGCCGGGACGCCACCGCCGGGATCTCCGCCCCCCGCCGGGGCCTGGTGGACCTGGCCGCGTCCTGGCACGAGGCGGCGGGCGCGGCCCGCGCCGCGGCGGCCGAGTCCCGCTTCGGCCCGGTCGCCGGATGGCCCGCGATCGGCCCGTACCGGCTGCTGACCGCGCTCCCGGCGGGGACCGCCGCGGACTTCGCCGTCCGCGCCCTGCTCGCCCCGTCGCACAAGGAGCTGGCCCACACCGCCGAGGTGTTCCTCGACTGCGCGGGCCAGGCCTCCCGGACCGCCGCCGAGCTGGGCGTCCACCGCCAGACGCTGTACTACCGGCTCTCCCGGATCCAGCAGCTCACCGGCCTCGACCTGAACGACGGCGAGGACCGGCTGCTGCTCCACATGGCGCTCAAGACCGCGCGTCTGCGGACCATCCGGGGTCCGGCGGTCCCGCCGGCGCCCTGACGTCCCGGGTCACCGGCCGCCCGCGGTCACCGGTCGTCGGTGTCCGGGACGGTGACGGACCGGAGGCTGACGAGCGCCGCCAGCACCAGCGGCGCGTCCCCGTCGCTGTGGCCCACGCCCAGCGCGACCCAGCGGCCGGTGCCGTCGACCGGGCCCCAGACCGTCAGGTCCCCGTAGAGGTCCTCGGAGAACAGCGCCTCGAACAGCGGCTCGACCGGGACGCCCCGCTGGTGGCGCAGCATCGGCACGTGCAGGGGCACCACGTGGTGCGGGCCCCATTCGCGGTCCAACTCCGCCGCCAGACCGGCGAGATGGGACTCGGACGCGTCCACGGCCTCGTGCCACTCGGATTCGTACACGCCGGTCAGCGAGTCGCCCTCCCAGAGCGGGACGATGCGGAACCCCGGGCCCGCGGTGGCGGTCCACTCCCCCGTGTCCGGCTCGCCCTCGGCCACGACGGGACCGGCCTCCGGCACCGGGCCGGCCAGCAGTCCCCGGACGTCGGCCAGCGCGCGGGCGGTGTCGAAGGTCTCCCCGGCGCGGGCGCTCACGGGGCGGTCCGGTGCGCCGGGGCCGTCGCTCCGGGAAGCGGCTTCGCGAGCCGCGCCGGAGGCCGGTGCCCGGCGGGCGCGCCGCGCCCCTCGCCCCCGCGTCCCGCGCCCCGCTCCGGCCGGGAGGCCCGAAGGCCCCGCACCCCACCGTTCATGCCCCGCTCCCCTCCGTCGTCCGGAACCGCGATCCGGTTCCGCCGTCCCGCCGGGCCGGGGCGTCCTCGCCCCCGCCCCCGGCACCGTCAGGACTCCCGCCCCTCCAGCACCGCTTTCAGACCATCCGTCAGATCCTGTGCGGACGGCGCGGATTCACTGTCCATCAGCCACTGCACCATCACGCCCGCGAGCAGTGCCTGGCAGAACAGCCCGGCCACCCGCGCCTTCTCCGGGTCCTTCTCCGGGTCGATGCCGAGCATGTTCTCGGCGAGCCCGTCGCGGCCCTCGCGCTGCGGTCCCACCAGGGCCTTCTGCAGCTCCGGGTCCTGGTCGATCCGGGAGACGACCTCCATCTGGAGCTGCCAGACGGACCGGGTCCCCTCGAAGCTGTCGATCACCCGCTGCCAGGTGTCGCGGAACTGGTCGAGCGGCGGCCGGGCCGCCTCGTCGCCGTCCGCGTCCCGCTTCTCGGTGAGCACATCGCCCCACTCCTCCGTCACCTTGAGGAAGGCGAGGTTGAGCAGGGCCTCCTTGGAGCCGTAGTGGTAGCCGATGGAGGCGAGGTTCGTACCGGAGGCGGCCACGATGTCGCGCGCCGTCGTCCGGGCGTACCCCTTCTCCAGCAGGCAGCGCTTGGCGCCTTCGAGCAGATCCTCACGGTGTCCCATGACAGCAGCGTACCCGGCGCCCAGACGTCCGTGTAAGACGGTTGTCTGGATTCCGGGTACGTGCCGGGACGGGACCGGTCAGTCGGTCAGGTTCACCGTGCGGGCCGAGGCGGCGCCGATCTCCGAGGAGATCTCGGCGAGCACCGCGGGCGGGACGTCGTCGTCGACGGTGAGCACGACCAGCGCCTCGCCGCCCGCGCCCGTCCGCGAGACCTGCATGCCCGCGATGTTCAGACCGGCCTCGCCGAGGATCCGTCCGACCGTGCCGACGACGCCGGGGCGGTCCTCGTAGCGCAGCACGACCATGTGGTCGGCCAGCGCCAGGTCCACGTCGTACTCGCCGACGGCGACGATCTTCTGGAGGTGCTTGGGACCGGCCAGCGTGCCGGAGACCGCGACCTCCTCGCCGCCCGAGAGCGTGCCGCGGACGGTGACCACGTTGCGGTGGTCGGGCGACTCGGAGCTGGTGGTGAGGCGGACCTCGACACCGCGCTCCTGCGCGAAGAGCGGGGCGTTCACGTACGACACGGTCTCGTCGACCACGTCCTCGAACACGCCCTTGAGCGCGGAGAGTTCGAGCACCTTGACGTCGTGCTGGGTGATCTCGCCGTACACCTCGACGTCGAGGCGGACCGCGACCTCGCCCGCGAGCGCGGTGAAGATCCGGCCGAGCTTCTCGGCGAGCGGCAGGCCCGGACGCACGTCCTCGGCGATCACACCGCCCTGGACGTTGACCGCGTCCGGCACGAGCTCGCCGGCGAGGGCCAGGCGGACGGACTTGGCGACCGCGATGCCCGCCTTCTCCTGGGCCTCGTCGGTGGAGGCGCCGAGGTGCGGGGTGCAGACGACCTGGTCGAACGCGAACAGCGGGGAGTCCGTGCAGGGCTCCTTCGTGTACACGTCGAGGCCGGCGCCCGCGACGCGGCCCTCCTTGAGCGCGGAGGCCAGTGCCTCCTCGTCGACGATGCCGCCGCGCGCGGCGTTGACGATGCGCACCGAGGGCTTCACCTTGTGCAGCGCCTCGTCGCCGATCAGGCCGATCGTCTCGGGGGTCTTGGGCAGGTGCACGGTGATGAAGTCGGCGACCTCCAGCAGCTCGTCGAGCGAGAGCAGCTTGACGCCCATCTGCGCGGCCCGCGCGGGCTGCACGTAGGGGTCGTACGCGACGATCTTCATGCCGAAGGCCGACATGCGCTGGGCGACCAGGACGCCGATCCGGCCGAGGCCGACCACGCCGAGGGTCTTCTCGCTCAGCTCGACGCCGGTGTACTTCGAGCGCTTCCACTCGCCGTTCTTGAGGGCGGTGTTGGCCTGCGGGATGTTGCGCGCGGTGGCGACCAGCAGACCGCAGGCCAGCTCGGCGGCGGTGACGATGTTGGAGGTCGGGGCGTTGACGACCATCACGCCCGCCTTGGTGGCGGCGGAGACGTCCACGTTGTCCAGACCGACGCCCGCGCGGGCGACGACCTTCAGCTTCCCGGCGGCGGCGATGGCCTCGGCGTCGACCTTGGTGGCCGAGCGGACCAGGATGGCGTCCACGTCGGTGATCGCGGGGAGGAGCTCGGCGCGGTCCGCGCCGTTGCAGTGCCGGATCTCGAAGTCCGGGCCCAGGGCGTCAACCGTGGCGGGCGACAGCTCTTCAGCGATGAGTACGACAGGTTTCGAGCTCACGTGAGTCCTCACAGTTCCAGTGCGGACGGCCGTCCCGACGGCCGCAGGCGTGGAGGGGCTTGCCGCGTGGAAGACGCACGACACTGTGGGCCTGACGCGTGTATGGGGAGCAGTGTAGTCATGTGACCGGACCCGCACTGCGCCCCGTTGGAAGGATCACCCACACGGGGGTGGACGTCTTGTACACACGTATGGCGCGCCGCTTCTTCCGTGCGGTGGAACGACGGAAACGCCCCGGGGGCAGGCCCTGCGGCCCGCCCCCGGGGCGTCGGTGTCACGCGTCCTCGTCGTTGACCCAGCTCATGAGCTTGCGCAGCTCGCGGCCCGTGGTCTCCAGGAGGTGGTCGCTGTCGGCCTTCTTGTACTCGTTGTACTTCTTCAGGCCGCCGTGGTACTCGTCCATCCAGTTCTTGGCGAAGGTGCCGTCCTGGATCTCCGCGAGGACCTTCTTCATCTCGGCCTTGGTGGCGTCGGTGATGATCCGCGGGCCGGTGACGTAGTCGCCCCACTCGGCGGTCTCCGAGATGGACCAGCGCATCTTCTCCAGGCCGCCCTCGTACATGAGGTCCACGATGAGCTTCAGCTCGTGCAGGCACTCGAAGTACGCGATCTCCGGCTGGTAACCGGCCTCGGTCAGGGTCTCGAAACCGGCCTTGACCAGAGCGGCGGTGCCACCGCAGAGGACGGCCTGCTCACCGAACAGGTCGGTCTCGGTCTCCTCGGTGAAGGTCGTCTTGATGACGCCGGCGCGGGTGCCGCCGATGCCCTTGGCGTACGACAGGGCGAGCGCCAGGCCGTTGCCCGAGGCGTCCTGCTCGACGGCCACGATGCACGGGACGCCGCGGCCCTCCTCGTACTGGCGGCGGACCAGGTGGCCCGGGCCCTTCGGGGCGACCATGCAGACGTCGACGTCGGCCGGCGGCTTGATGAAGTCGAAGCGGATGTTCAGGCCGTGCCCGAAGAACAGCGCGTCGCCCGCCTTGAGGTTGTCCTTGATGGACTCCTCGTAGACCTGGGCCTGGATCGGGTCCGGGACCAGGATCATGATGACGTCGGCCTCGGCGGCGGCCTCGGCCGGCGTCACCACGCGCAGGCCCTGCTCCTCGGCCTTGGTCCTCGACTTGGAGCCCTCGTGCAGGCCGACACGGACGTCGACACCCGAGTCGCGCAGCGACAGCGCGTGGGCGTGACCCTGGCTGCCGTAGCCGATGACCGCGACCTTGCGGCCCTGGATGATGGACAGGTCGGCGTCGGCGTCGTAGAACAGCTCGGCCACTGGGTTTCTCCTTGGTGTGCAGGTGTTGCGTCCCACCGTACGGCGGGGGCGTCGAATACGTTGGGGGGTCTTGCCATGCGGGCGGCGGGTCGGGGCCGTCCGGCGCAGGGTCCTACGCCGTACGGTCCAGGGCGCGCAGCGAACGGTCGGTGATCGAGCGCGCGCCGCGCCCTATGGCGATGGTGCCCGACTGGACCAGCTCCTTGATGCCGTACTGCTCCAGCATCTTGAGCATGGCCTCCAGCTTGTCCGCGCCGCCCGTCGCCTCGATCGTGACGGCCTCGGGGGAGACGTCCACGGTCTTGGCCCGGAACAGCTTGACGATCTCGACGATCTGGGAGCGGGTCTCGTTGTCGGCGCGGACCTTCACCAGGACGAGCTCGCGCTGGATCGCAGCGGACGGCTCGAGTTCGACGATCTTCAGGACGTTGACCAGCTTGTTGAGCTGCTTGGTCACCTGCTCCAGTGGCAGGTCCTCGACACTCACGACGATGGTGATGCGGGAGATGTCGGGATGTTCGGTGGTACCGACCGCGAGCGAGTCGATGTTGAAGCCGCGGCGGGAGAACAGGGCGGTGATCCGGGCGAGGACACCGGGCTTGTTCTCGACCAGGACGGAGAGCGTGTGCTTGGTGGACATGGAGTCGGTCTCTCTCTGTCTCTCAGTCGTCTTCGTTGTCGCCGAAGTCGGGGCGGACCCCGCGGGCGGCCATGACCTCGTCGTTCGAGGTGCCCGCGGCGACCATCGGCCACACCATGGCGTCCTCGTGGACGATGAAGTCGATCACGACGGGGCGGTCGTTGACGGAGTTGGCCTCTTCGATGACCTTGTCCAGGTCGGCCGGGTCCTCGCAGCGGATCGCGTAGCAGCCCATGGCCTCGGACAGCTTGACGAAGTCCGGGACGCGGGTGCCCTTCGCCGGGACGCCCTCGGTGTCGGCGCCGGAGTGCAGGACGGTGTTGGAGTACCGCTGGTTGTAGAACAGGGTCTGCCACTGGCGGACCATCCCGAGCGCGCCGTTGTTGATGATCGCGACCTTGATCGGGATGTTGTTGAGCGCGCAGGTGGTGAGTTCCTGGTTGGTCATCTGGAAACAGCCGTCGCCGTCGATCGCCCAGACCGTGCGGTCCGGCATGCCGGCCTTGGCACCCATCGCGGCCGGGACCGCGTACCCCATCGTTCCGGCGCCGCCGGAGTTCAGCCAGGTGGCGGGCTGCTCGTACTGGATGAAGTGCGAGGCCCACATCTGGTGCTGGCCGACGCCCGCCGCGAAGATCGTGCCCTCGGGGGCGAGCTGTCCGATGCGCTGGATGACCTGCTGCGGCGAGAGGCTGCCGTCCTGGGGCAGGTCGTAGCCGAGCGGGTAGGTGTCGCGCCAGCGGTTGAGGTCCTTCCACCACGCCTCGTAGTCGCCGACGTGGCCGTCGGTGTGCTCGGCCTGGACGGCCTGGACCAGGTCGGCCAGGACCTCGCGGGCGTCGCCCACGATCGGGACGTCGGCGGCGCGGTTCTTGCCGATCTCGGCCGGGTCGATGTCGGCGTGGACGATCTTGGCGTACGGGGCGAAGCTGTCCAGCTTGCCGGTGACGCGGTCGTCGAAACGGGCTCCGACGGCGACGATCAGGTCGGCCTTCTGCAGCGCGGTGACGGCGGTGACCGCACCGTGCATGCCCGGCATTCCGACGTGCAGCGGGTGGCTGTCGGGGAATGCGCCGAGCGCCATCAGTGTGGTGGTGACGGGCGCTCCGGTGAGCTCCGCGAGGACCTTCAGCTCGGCGGTGGCCCCCGCCTTGATGACGCCGCCGCCGACGTACAGCACCGGGCGCCTGGACTGGACGATCAGTTTGGCGGCCTCGCGGATCTGCTTGGCGTGCGGCTTGGTGACCGGGCGGTAGCCGGGCAGGTCCTGGGTGGGCGGCCAGCTGAACGTGGTCCGCGCCTGGAGGGCGTCCTTGGCGATGTCGACGAGGACCGGGCCCGGCCGGCCGGTGGAGGCGATGTGGAACGCCTCGGCGATCGTGTGCGGGATGTCCTCGGCCCTGGTGACCAGGAAGTTGTGCTTGGTGACCGGCATCGTGATGCCGCAGATGTCGGCTTCCTGGAAGGCGTCCGTCCCGATGGCGCTGGAGGCGACCTGGCCGGTGATCGCGACCAGCGGGACGGAGTCCATGTGGGCGTCGGCGATCGGGGTGACCAGGTTGGTGGCGCCGGGGCCCGAGGTGGCCATGCAGACGCCGACCTTGCCGGTCGCCTGGGCGTAGCCGGTGGCGGCGTGCCCGGCGCCCTGCTCGTGGCGGACCAGGACGTGGCGGACCCGGGTGGAGTCCATCATCGGGTCGTACGCCGGGAGGATGGCGCCGCCGGGAATGCCGAATACCGTGTCGGCGCCCACTTCCTCCAGGGAGCGGACGAGGGACTGCGCGCCCGTGACGTGCTCGACGGTGGCGGCGGGGGATCCGCCGTTACGGGCCCGCGGCTGGGGGTGGTGGGCCCCGGTGGCCTGCTCGGTCATCGGCATTCTCTTCTCGAAGCTGAGGGTTCTTGCGGGTTTTTTGAGACGTTTTGCCTGGTGTCAGTGCAACAAAAAACCCCTCGTGCCGTGAGGCAAGCGAGGGGAGCGCGTCGGTGGGGTCCTGCAGAGTGTCGAGCGAGGGACTCTGCTTCAGCCGACGCGCTTTCCAAGTACGAGAATTCGGGTGCGCATGGCAATGACCCTCTCTCCGACGCACTCGACATGTCAAGTGGGTGGGACGGTCGTCTCAACATGTGATCCACCCGAACGGGTGGAACCCCCGGTCAGGACGGGTCTCCCGGTGCCGCTGCCGCTGCCTGTGCCGGGCACCGGGAACTCGCCGCGGGCCAGGGCGCGGCGCAGCCGGTACTCGTCGAGCGGGCCGGAGAAGGCCATCCCCTGGCCGTGCGTACAGCCCATGGCGCGCAGCGCGAGGACCTGCTCCGGCAGGTCCACCCCGTCGGCCACGGACTGCATGCCGAGATCGCAGGCGATCCGCAGGAGGCCGCTGGTGATCTTGTGCAGCCGGGCGGACTCCACGACGCCCTCGACGAGGCCGCGGTCGAGTTTCAGTACGTCGATGGGGAGCCGGCGCAGGGCGTTGATCGCGGCGTAGCCGCTGCCGAAGCCGTCGAGCGCGATGCGGACACCGAGGCGGCGCAGGGCCACGAGGCGTTGCTCCAGTTCGTCGAAGGAGATCCGGGGGTCGCTGTCGGCCACTTCGATCATCAGGGCTCCGGAGGGCAGGCCGTGCCGGGTGAGCAGTGCCTCGACGGAGCTGAACGGGAGTCCCTTGTCGAGGAGTCTGCGGGCGGGGAGCCGCACGGACACGGGGGCCGGGTGCCCCGCCCTCGCCCGCTCGGCGGCCTGGGCGACGGCCTCCTCCAGGAGCCAGCGGCCGAGCTCGGCGGTGCGGTCGTTGTCCTCGGCGGTGCGGAGGAATTCGGCCGGGGTGAACAGGATGCCCTGGGCGGAGCGCCAGCGGGCCTGGGCGGCGACGGCGGCGATCGTGCCGCTGGCGAGGTGCACCACGGGCTGGTGGAGCAGGGCGAACTCGCCGTCGCGCAGGGCGGTGCGCAGCCGGGCCGAGAGCTCGGAGCGGCGCACGACCTCGGCCTGCATCTGCGGCGCGTACAGCTCGACGCGGTTCTTTCCGCCCGCCTTGGCGCGGTACATGGCGAGGTCGGCGTTGCGCATGAGGTCGCTGGGGCTGATGCCGGGCTCGGCGAAGGCGACCCCGATGGAGGCGGCGACCCGGACGTCCCCGGAACCGATCCGGTACGGCTGGGAGAGGGTGAGGCGCAGCCGGTCGGCGATCTCGTGGACCTGGCACTCCCGGGCGGCCTGGTCGCGGGTGCCGTCGCCGAGGATGATCGCCGCGAACTCGTCGCCGCCGAGCCGGGCCGCGGTGTCGCCGGACCGGACGGATTCGCGGAGGCGGTGGGCGGCCTGGACGAGGAGTTCGTCGCCCGTCTGGTGGCCGAGGCGGTCGTTGACCGACTTGAAGCCGTCGAGGTCGATGAAGAGCACGGCCGTGCCCTGGTCACCGGCCCGCCGGCCGCCGAGGGCCTGGCGGACCCGCTTGGTGAACAGGGCCCGGTTGGGCAGGTCGGTGAGCGGGTCGTGCTCGGCGTTGTGCTGCAACTGGGCCTGCAGCCGCACCCGTTCGGTGACGTCGCGGCTGTTGAGGATCAGGCCGCCCTGATGCCGGTTGACGGTGGATTCGACGTTGAGCCAGTCGCCCGTGCCCGAGCGGAAGCGGCACTCGATGCGGGTGGTGGGTTCCTCGCCCGGCGGGGCGGCGAGGAACCGGCGCACTTCGTGGACCACCCGCCCCAGGTCGTCCGGATGGATGATCGAGGAGAGCTCGGCCCCGACCAGCTCGTCGGCGTCGCGTCCGTACACCCCTGCGGCGGCGGGGCTGACGTAGCGCAGGACGCCGGTGGGGGCGGCGATCATGATGACGTCGCTGGAGCCCTGCACCAGGGAGCGGAAGTGGTTCTCCTTCTGCGCCAGTTCCTGGGTGAGGGCGATGTTGTCGACGAGCATGATGCCCTGCCGGACCACCAGGGCGAGCACCACCGCGCAGCCGGTGAGGACCACGACGCGGTCCACCCGGCGGCCCTCGATGACGTTGTAGAGGATGCCGAGGGTGCAGACGGCGGCGGCGAGGTACGGCGTCAGCGCGGCCAGCGAGCCCGCGACGGGGCGGCTGGCGGACTGCGGCTCCTCCCGCGGCGGGACAGCGTTGTCCGCCGCTCTGTTGGCGCCCCAGGGGGCGTACGCGAGGAGCAGGGAACCGGCGAACCATCCCGCGTCCAGCAACTGTCCGGAGTGGTAGCTCTGGCGCAGCAGCGGCGAGGTGAACAGGGCGTCGGACAGGACCGTCACGGCGAGCGCGGCCACGGCGGTGTTCACCGCGGAGCGGTCGGCGCCGATCCGCCGGAAGTGCAGGGCGAGCACCATGGAGACCAGCACGATGTCGAGCAGCGGGTAGGCCAGCGAGAGCGCCGCGCGGGCCACGCTGGTGCCCTCGGCGTCCACCAGGTGGGCGGTGTGGGCGAGGGCGAGGCTCCAGGAGAGCGTGAGGAGCGAGCCGCCGATCAGCCAGGCGTCCAGCGCGAGGCAGACCCAGCCGGCTCTGGTGACCGGGCGTTTGGCGAGGACGAGCAGCCCGACGATGGCGGGCGGCGCGAAGCAGAGGAAGAGGACGTCGGCCACGGAGGGGGTGGGCACCTCGCGCCCGAGCACGACCTCGTACCAGCCCCAGACCGCGTTGCCCCCGGCGGCCATGAGCGAGGAGAACGAGAACAGCAGCCAGGCCGGCCGGAACCGGCTGCCGACGGCGCGTGCGTAGAGGAAGCAGGAGACGGCGGCGATCAGCGCGGCCGCGCTGAGACCGAAGTCCCCCATGAAGAGAGACAGTTGGCGTGATCCCCAGCCGAGGGCCGCGCCCACGGCGTAACCGGCGCAGACGAAGCCGAGCAGGAGCTGCCAGAACAGGGCGGAGGGGCCGCACACGGCCGACCGGCGGGAGAGGAGCGCGCCGAGGGCGTCGACCGGCGCGCTCACCGGCGCGACCCCGATGCCGTCGGCTGTGCCCTCACCCGGCGCCCCGCCGGTCCCCGTCGACTGCCCCGTGGTGTCGGATCGTCCACCCATCGGCCGTGCATCGCCCGTCGCCCCCCTTGCGTGTCGCGTCCCCCGGCGCCGTCCCTTCCACGACGCAGCGCCCCTTTCGGGACGATACACCAGAGTCGTCACTCAGGGACATAGTTCCTCTACTCTCCGTGACGACCTGGGGCGTTGTCCGCACGCTGCGCGGTGGCGGGGAACCGCCGCGTGGTCAGCCGGTGGTGCGCACGACGTTCCGCAGCGGCTCGCCCGCGGCGAACCGGTTCAGCTGTCCGGCCATCAGCCGCTTGGCGCGCGGCAGGAACGCCGATGTGCTGCCGCCGACATGGGGCGTGATCAGGACGTGGGGAGCATGCCAGAGGGGGTGCCCGGCGGGCAGGGGTTCCGGGTCGGTGACGTCGAGGGCGGCGCACAGCCGGCCGGACTCCAGTTCGGCCAGCAGGGCCGCGGTGTCCACGACGCCGCCGCGCGCGACGTTCACGAGCAGCGCCCCGTCCCGCATGGCGGCCAGGAAGCCGGCTCCCACCAGCCCCTGCGTGGACGGGTTCAGCGGGGTGGACAGCACGACGACGTCGGCCTCGGGCAGGAGTTCGGGCAGATCGTCGAGGGTGTGCACGGGGCCGCGCGCGGTCGTCCGCGCGGTGCGCGCGACGCGTGCCACCCGCGCGCACTCGAAGGGCACGAGCCGGTCCTCGATGGCGGAGCCGATCGACCCGTAGCCCACGATCAGCACGGACTTGTCGGCGAGCGCGGGGTAGAAGCCCGAGCGCCATTCCTCCTCGTCCTGGCCGTGCACGAAGCGGGGGATGCCGCGCAGGGAGGCCAGGATCAGGGCGAGGGCGAGCTCGGCGGTCGACGCCTCGTGGACCCCCTTGGCGTTGCACAGCCGCACCCCCGCGGGAAGCAGGCCGAGACCGGGTTCGACGTGGTCGATGCCGGCCGAGAGGGTCTGCACCACCCGGACCGACGCCATGCCGCCGAGCGGACGGACCGCGACCTCCGCGCCCTTCATGTACGGCACGACGTAGAAGGCGCAGTCGGCGGGGTCGGCCGGGTAGTCCGGGCCCCCGTCCCAGAAGCGGTAGTTGAGCCCTTCGGGAAGCCCGTCGATCTCGTCGGCGGGGAACGGCAGCCAGACGTCGGGGGTTCTCGTCGGGTCGGAAGTCTTCGTCGGAGTCATGATCAGGAGGCTAGGACATGCCCCCCCGGGGGCGATCGGTGGAGGCTGCGCGAGGGGCGCCGGGCGGCAGAGGTTACTTTGGGTGCGGTGTGGTCCCGTGATCGCGGGACCCGAACCCGGTCGTCGAACTGCCGTCGTCGCCCGCAGGGATGCCGTGCGGCGTCCGGCGCGCGCGGTCGCGGGGCGCCGGGGAGTTCCGGGGCCGGGACAGGGGTCCCCCCTGCCCTGACGGAGCCGGGAGCTCGGGGAAGCGCCGGGCGTCCGCGACGGGCGGCGGTCCGGTGGCGGGACCCAGGGAGGGTACGGGGAGTTGGAGCGCAGGAGTCTCGGTGCGGCGGCGCTCGCCGTGGGGGCGGTCGGCCTCGGCTGCATGCCGATGAGCTGGGCGTACAGCGCGTCACAACAGCGCGGTGACCGTGCGTTGCGGACGGTGCACGCGGCGCTGGACGCGGGGGTGCAGTTGCTCGACACCGCCGACATGTACGGCCCCTTCACCAATGAGCTGCTGGTGGGGCGGGCGCTGAAGGGCCGTCGGGCCGACGCGTTCGTCTCCACCAAGTGCGGGCTGCTGGTGGGTGATCAGCACATCGTGGCCAATGGCCGTCCCGGTTACGTGCGGCGGGCCTGTGACGCCTCGCTGCGTCGGCTGCAGACCGATGTGATCGATCTGTACCAGCTGCACCGGGCCGATCCCGAGGTGCCGGTCGAGGAGACCTGGGGCGCGATGGCGGAGCTGGTGACCGCCGGCAAGGTGCGGGCGCTCGGACTCTGCGCGGTCGGGGCGCGGGCCCCGCGGCGGTCGGGCGCGGGCATGTACGACGGAACGATCCGTCAGCTGGAGCGGGTGCAGCAGGTCTTCCCGGTGAGCGCGGTGCAGGCGGAGTTCTCGGTCTGGTCCCCGGAGCCGTTGGACGCCCTGCTTCCGTGGTGCTCGGCGCGGGGGGTGGGGCTGCTGGCGGCCATGCCGCTGGGCAGCGGTTATCTGACGGGCACGCTCACGCCGGGGCAGGGCTTCGAGCCGGACGACCTGCGGGCCCGGCACCCCCGGTTCACGGCGGAGATGATGGCGGCGAACCAGCCGGTGGTGGCCGGGCTGCGGCGGATCGCCGAGCGGCACGGGGCGACCGTCGCACAGGTGGCGCTGGCCTGGGTGCTGCGGCAGGGCCCGCACGTGGTGCCGGTGCCGGGGACGAAGCGGGAGGACTGGGCGGTGGAGAACGCCGGGGCGGCCGGGCTGGAGCTGACCGCGCGGGACCTGGCGGAGATCGCCCGGCTGCCCGGCGCCCAGGGATCCTGGGACTGAGCGCCGGTCTCCGCTCCTCGGCGCCGCTTCCGGCGGCGGGCGGGGACAATCGTCGGGCACCGGGAACCCGGAACGGGGCGACGGTGTTTGAGGAGTGGTCAGGTGTCCGTCGAAGGGATCGGTTCTGTGCGCGGTGTTCTGTTCGGATCTGTACGGGGCCCGGCGGGGCCCGGCGGGCGGCGTCGGGGCCCGGGCCGCGGGGCGGTGCGGCGGGGCACGCTGGCCGCGCTGGCCGCCGGTTCGCTGGTGCTGACCGCGGGGTGCTCCGGTGACGGTTCCGGCGGCGCGGCGCACACCGGCCGGACGCCGTCGGCCGCCGTCTCCCCCGCCGCCCCGTCCCCGTCGGCCTCCCCGACCGCCACCGCCTCCCTGCCGCCCGCGAAGGGCTCGGTGAAGGTGGTCTCCACGCTCACCGAGGGCCTGGACTCGCCCTGGGGCCTGGCGGCGCTGCCCGACGGCGACCTGCTGGTCTCCTCGCGCGACAAGGGCACGATCACCCGGATCGACGCGAAGAGCGGGAAGAAGACCCTGCTGGGCTCCGTGCCCGGGGTGGCGCCGGCCGGCGAGGGCGGACTGCTGGGGATCGCGGTCTCCCCCACCTACGGCGCGGACCACCTGGTGTACGCGTACTTCACGACCGAGTCCGACAACCGCATCGCGCGCATGCAGTACGACGAGGACGGCACGGTGCCGGGCCGGCTGCTGGGCGCCCCGGACACGATCCTGCGCGGCATCCCCAAGGGCGCGATCCACAACGGCGGCCGGATCGCCTTCGGGCCGGACCGCATGCTGTACGCGGGCACCGGCGAGACGGGGGACGACGGTCTCGCGCAGGATCCGGAGTCGCTGGCCGGCAAGATCCTGCGGATGACGCCGGACGGGCAGCCGCTGCACGGCAACCCCGAGGCCGACTCCGTGGTGTATTCGTCCGGGCACCGCAATGTGCAGGGGCTGGCCTGGGACGGGCGCAAGCAGCTGTGGGCGTCGGAGTTCGGGCAGGACAGCCGGGACGAGCTGAACCTGATCCTGCCGGGCAGGAACTACGGCTGGCCGGAGGTCGAGGGCAAGGCGGGCCGGAAGGGTTTCGTCGACCCCGTGGCACAGTGGAAGACGTCCGAGGCGTCCCCCAGCGGGATCGCCTTCGTCAAGGGCTCGATCTGGATGGCGGGCCTGCGCGGCGAGCGGCTCTGGCGGATTCCGCTGTCCGGCAGGGACGGCGGGGAACCCCTGGCGGCCCCGCAGGCGTTCCTGGAGAAGAAGTACGGCCGTCTGCGCACCGTGCTCGCCGCGGGCGGCGACAGGCTCTGGCTCGTCACGAGCAACACGGACGGCCGCGGCACCCCCGAACCGGGAGACGACAGGATCCTGGTGCTGGAGGTGCGGTAGCGGTCACGGCAGGAAGGGCGTGCGGCTGGTGTTCAACTTCTTCGAGGAACTCTTCGCGCCCGGCCGCAAGCACACCGCCGAGGAGCAGAAGCGGCTGGAGCTGTCCCGGGCGGACCTCGGCATCGGCGACCCGGGGCGCGGGCCGATAGACCTGGCCTCGGGCAAGGTCACCGTCCGGCCGTCCGGCGCCTCCGGAGCACGGGAAGAGGGGTGGGGGGGGGGGGGGGGGCCCCCCCCCCCCCCCCCCCCCCCCCCCCCCCCCCCCCCCCCCCCCCGACCCCGCCCCCGGTGCGGGGCCCGATCCCTCCCCCGATCCCGGATCGGACCCCGCCGCCGGTCCCGGTGCCCTCCCGGGCCCCGGCCGGGGGTGACGGACCCGCGTCGCGTACGCGGGCCCGCCGCCTGCGCCGGGCCGGTTCAGCCGGCCCGGTCGAAGGCGTCCTGGAGCCGGGGGACGTAGTCGGCGACGGCCGGTGCCCAGCAGCCGTAGTTGTGTCCGCCGTTGCAGGTGGGCGAGAGCGACGAGCCGTTGCCGTAGTCGACGAGGCGGCTGCTCAGGCCGAGCTTGTCCATGCGGGCCTTGACGTTCCTGGAGGCGATCGCGGTGAAGTGGTCGATCAGATCGTTGTCGCCGGTGTAGAGCGTGACGTCGGTGTCGGCGAGCCTGGCCAGGTTGACCGGGGCGGCCGGGTCGATCGCCTTCCAGATCCGGTCCGCGTCGAGGATCGGGTACGGGGAGCCGAAGATCGCGTCGCTGTCGACGACCGGGCCGTAGCCCGTGCACTCGCCGGTGCCGGGCGGGGTGGAGCTGCTCACGGCGCACCAGGCGCCGGGCAGGTTGAGTTCCGTGGCCAGGACCGCCGCGCGGACCTCCGCCATGCCGAAGTCGATGCCGCCGGACAGCGAGGCGACGTGCCCGAAGAGGTCGGGGCGGGCCTCGCCGTAGTGCAGGGCGCCGAAGCCGCCCATCGACAGGCCGACGACGGCCCGGTGGTCCCGGTCGGCGACGGTGCGCAGGTTCGCGTCGATGAAGGGGACGACCTGCTTCAGGTGGAAGGTCTCCCAGTTCGCCGCGCCCTCGGCGGTCTTCTGCATGAGCCAGTCGGCGTACCAGCCCTTCCGGCCGCCGTCCGGCACGACGGTGATCATCGAGTCCGAGCGCAGGGCCGGGGCGGCCGCGGCGTCGTCCGGGTTTCCGGGTCCGCCGTGCAGGAAGTACGTCACCGGCCAGCGCTTGCCGGGCTGGCTGCGGTAGCCGCTGGGCAGGAAGATGCGGATCTTGCGCGGTCCGGTCACCTGCGAGGTGGTCACGGTGATGGTGAAGTCGTTGTCCGAGTGCACCTCGGTGCCCCCGGCGATCTGGGTCAGGCCGAATCCGTCGGACAGCACCGGCGGAGGGGCGGCGCCCTCGGTGCCCCCGGCGTGTGCGAGCGGGGTGGCGAGGGTCGCGGTCACGGCCAGCGCGGCGGCTGCGACGGCCGTCCGGGTCCGGGTCCGCCGGGTGGTCGGCTGCGTTCTCATCGGGTGTCCTCTCCGAGAGCGGGGCTCTCACGGGTGAGTGGGGCCGGCCCGGCGGCCGGGGCCTGTCGGCGGGCCGGCCGCGCGGGGAGCTCCCTTCCGGTCGCGGTGCTCAGAGCGCGCAGAACGCGTCCGTCATGGCCTTGCCCGTGTGTGCCTGCCCCGGCGTACCGGCGAGCATGTGGAACTCGTTGTTCGTGTGCAGCACCTGCTCGGTGCCGTCCTCGCTGCTCAGCCACTCGCTGAAGTAGCCGAGCACCGCGCCGTTGTGTCCCCAGGCCGTCTTTCCGCAGGGCAGCTCCATGCGCTCGATGCCCAG
The DNA here is from genome assembly GCF_042889165.1 of Streptomyces sp. NPDC002669. Taxonomy (NCBI): domain Bacteria; kingdom Bacillati; phylum Actinomycetota; class Actinomycetes; order Kitasatosporales; family Streptomycetaceae; genus Streptomyces; species Streptomyces sp. NPDC002669. The sequence continues at coordinate 71,837 of NZ_JBIAQQ010000025.1, forward strand.
CCCGTAGCCGACGCCGGTGGCCACGGGAACGGTGGTCTTGAGCTCGGCCATCTGCGCGGGTGCCAGGAGCTTTCCGGTCATCAGCGCCCTGCCGAACGCGGCCAGGTCGTCCATGGTCGACACCATGGCCCCGGCGCTCCCGGTGACCTGCACGTTGGAGACCGTGCCGTCGCCGATGAGGATCGCCCGGAGCACGTAGCCGCGGAGGTAATTGCCGTAGAGCGCGGGGTCGGTGGTGGGGAAGCTGGTGTCGCGCAGGCCGAGCGGTTCGATGATCCGCCGCTGGATCTGTGCGGCCGCGTCCTCACCGGTGACGGCCTTGATCACCATGCCCGCGAGCACGTAGTTGGTGTTGGAGTAGCCGAACTTCTCGCCCGGTTCGGTCGCCGGCGCGCGCATGCCGAGGGCCACGTCGACCAGGTTCTGCGGAGGGTACGCCTCCCTCGGGTTGAGGTTGAGGAAGTACGGGCCGTTGATCTGGAGGGAGCCGAGGTAGTCGGGCAGGCCCGAGGTGTGGTTGAGCAGCTGACGGATCGTGATCTTCGAGCCGTCGTAGCCGTTGGCGGCGACCGCGCCCGGCAGCCACCGTTCGACGGTGTCGTCCAGCGAGAGCTTCTTCTCGGCCTCCAGCTGGAGCAGCACGGTGGAGACGAACGCCTTGGTGTTGCTGCCGATGCGGAACTTGGCCTTCGGGTCCGCGGGCGTCTTGGTGGCGCGGTCGCCGACGCCCGCGTGGACGTACTGGGTGGTGTCGCCCTGCCGGACCATGCCGATCACGCCCGGGTATCCGTCGGCGATCCCCTGCTGGGCTCCGGCCTGCAGGATGTCGGCCGGGGTCTGGGCCGCGGCCGGGGAGCCGGTGGACGAGGAGCCGGTGGCCGGGGCGGCGGCGACGGCCGGGGCGGCCCCGGTCATCAGGAGGCAGACCGCGGTGGCCGCCGGCAGCAGCCGGCGCCAGTTCCCGCGCGTCGGCGAGGGGCTCCGGGCCGCGCCGTCGACGCCCGTTTCCTCCGTGGCAGTCGGGATACGGGCCCCGGAGACATCACGCATGCTCATTTTCTTTTCCGTCCCTCTCAGTCGGCTGGTCGTTCCAGCTGTTCGGCAGAAGTCGAATTCGTTCCGGATGCCGTCCCGGAAGACGTCGTGACGTCGTCCGGGACGGCGGTTCCGCAGGAGCGCCGCCGTGTGGACACGGGCGGGTCCGAGGACCTATCGCTGACAGGAGGCCGCGATGATCAGCAGGAGGACGACGATTCCCAGCACCGCGAAGCATCCGCCGCCCTCCGGGTTCTTCCGGTTGACCTCCACGTGGCCACCGGGGGGAATTCCGGGGTGCTGTTTCTCGTAATGTTCGAGCTGGCGGTCCGACCCCTGGGACTCGCTGAGCCATGGCGTCTTGAAACCGCATTCGCCGCACCAGAACCGATATGCCATGTCAACTCCTCATATGTCCGTGGCAGGAGAAAACCGGGAGAGGCGATCGGGTCCGGTGCCGGGCCCGCCCGGCCCTGCGGTCCGCCCCGGTCCGTCGACGGTCCGTCGTCGGCCGGCCGCGTGTGCCATCTGCTTCTCGGAGGTCCTGCGGTATGCGTCGCCCCGCGTCGGCGTACCGACCGGGCACCACTGATCGTGGCGTTCGCCCTGCTCGGGGAACAGGCCATACGACCGGCCATGCATGACCGGTCGTCACGATAGGCTCATGACCGGCCGCGCTCGGTGGTGGAGGGGATGTCCAAGTGACGGATCAGCTGGGCACGTTGTTGCGTCGGCTGCGCACCCGGTCGGGACTGACGCAGGAGCAGATGGCGGAACGGTCCGGAGTGAGCGTGCGCACCATCCGCAGACTGGAGACCGGCAGATCCAGCGATCACCGGCTGGGTACGGTGAATCTGCTGGCGGACGCCCTGGAGGCCGGGCCCGAGGACCGCCAGAGACTCGTGGCCCTGCTCACGGGAACGCGAAGCGCGCCGGATTCCGGGGAGACCGGGACGGCCGGGGAGTCCACCTCATCGAATTCCACGGCGAATTCCATGGCGGAGGCCCCGGCGGATTCCGTGACCACACCTGTTCCCTCACCCGTTCCGGCACAGAATTCCGGTCCGGAGGCCGGGCAGAATTCCGAAGAGGTTTCCGGAACGGATTCCGGGCCGGGCCTCCGGAAGAAGTCCGGTCCGCGGTCCGGTCCCGGTCGTCTCGCATCACCGTTCCGCAATCCCCTCGTCGCCGCCGCCGACGAATTGGCGCAGGAGATCAGGCGCCGTTGGCAGCGCGAGGAGGAGCACCGCCGGGTCCACGACCCGTTTCCGCTGCCGGTGCGCTGGCAGGACGCGCCCGATTCCCTGACCGACCATTCGGCGAACATCCAGCGGCTGCCGCCGGGAGCGACGCCGGACCGGATGGACCTGAGCGGCGACCTCGGCAGCGTGGCCGAGGTCTACCGGCGGATCGACTCCGGGCGGCTGGTGGTCCTCGGCCGGGCCGGGTCCGGCAAGTCGATCCTGACGATCAGGTTCGTGCTGGACCGGCTGGAGACCCGGGAGCCGCACGAGCGGGTGCCGGTGATCTTCGGCGTCGGCTCCTGGGACCCCACGGCCGTCGCGTTACGGGACTGGCTGATCGACCGGCTGGTGCGCGACCACCCGCATCTCACCCGCCGGGCGCCCGGCGGGTCCACGCTGGCCACCGCGCTGGTCGACGCGGACCTCGTGCTGCCGGTCCTGGACGGCTTCGACGAGATCGCGGAGGGGCTGCGGAGCGCGGCCCTGGAGGAGCTCAACTCCACCTCGGTGCCGCTCGTCCTGACCAGCCGGCGCGGCGAGTTCGCCGAGGCCGTCCGGGAGGCCGGGGCCCCGCTGGTCTGGGCCGCCGGTCTCGAACTGACCGACCTCACCCTCGACGACCTCGACGACTACCTGCCCCGGACGGCCCGCCGGATCCCCCGCGACGACGGGAGCGAGGCGGTCTGGACCCCCGTACTGGACCGGCTGCGCGCCCGGGAGGGCGGGGAGGCCGCTCCCCTGGCCAGGGTCCTGAGCACCCCGCTCATGATCATCCTGGCGCGGACGATGTACAGCGAGGCGCCCGACCGGAATCCGGCCGAGCTGCTGGACACCGGGCTCTTCCCCGACGAGAACTCCCTGGAGGAGCATCTGCTGGCGGGCTTCGTGCCGACGGTCTACCGGCGCCGCGTCGCCGAACGGAGCGCCGCCGGCCGCCGGGAGCGGCCCCGCGACCCCGAGCGCGCCGAGCACTGGCTCGGCTACCTCGCCCACCATCTGGCCCGGCTCGACCGCGACCAGCAGGACCTGGCGTGGTGGCGGATCGGTGATTCGCTGCGGCTGTCCACGCGCCTGCTGTCGGTGGTGGTGGCGTCGGCGCTCTGCGTCGCCCTCTGCGAGTGGCTCATCAACCTGATCAGCCTGCCGTTCCCGATCGGCGAGGCCCTCCTGCTGGGAGGTCTGATGGGAACGGTCGCCGGTCTCGCCTTCGGGTGCGTCCACGCGGTCCTGGCCCGGTTCGGCACCATGGCCTTCGAACCGGCCCGCGTACGGCTGCGGCTGCCCGGCGCGGGCACCGGCGTGGGGCGCAGACCGATCCGTACGTTCGCCGCCCGATTCGGCGCCGTGCTGCTGGGCGGCTCCGTGATGGGGGCCGGCTGCGCGTCCGCCCTCACCCTCCAGCGCCGGCTGTTCTACGGAGTCCCGCTCGCGAACGAAATGGTGATCAAGGGCACGCTCGTCGACATGCTGCTCTTCGGGCTGATCTTCGGGGCGGGCGCCGGGCTCGTCTTCGGGATCCTGGCCGCGCTCGAAGCCCCGCTGGATGTCTCCTCCGCGGCCACCCCGGCCGGTCTGCTGGCCTCGAACCGCGCGACGGTGCTCCGGCAGGTCCTCGTACTGGCGCCGATGCTCACCCTGGTCATCGCGTTCGGCGGGGGCCTGGTCGCCGAGTTGTTCGACGGCCTCCTCGGCCCGCTGGTCTGGGACCCGGCGGACGGGCTCCTCATCGGCGCCATCGGCGGGCTCGGCGGCACCTGCTCGTACGCGCTCTCGTTCACCGCCTGGGGGCGGTGGCTGGTCCTGTCGCGGGTGTGGCTGCCGATGACCGGCAAGCTGCCCTGGGACACGGTGGCCTTCCTGGACGACGCCTACCGCCGGGGGGTGCTGCGCCGGGCCGGTGCGGTGTACCAGTTCCGCCACATCCGGCTCCAGCACCACCTCGCCCGCTCCTACCGCGAGCACCAGCGCAAGTACGCGCCGGCCAGGTTCGGCGCCGGGACGCAGCGGACGCCGGCGGCCCGCGGCGGCTGAGCGGGCAGGGCGCGGCGCCCGCCCGACGGTGCGCCGCGCCCCCGTTCTCAGTCCTTCCGGGCCCGCCACTCCGGGGCCAGCACGGACCAGATCTCCGAGTCGTGCCGCTCGCCCCGGTACAGGTAGCTCTCGCGCCGCACCCCGTCCTGCTTCATGCCGAGCCGTTCGGCCACGGCGACGCTGCGCCGGTTCGCGGCGGAGGCGATCCATTCCACCCGGTGCATGCCGCGCTCGTGCACCGCCCAGTCGATCAGCTTCCGCGCCGCCCGGGTGATCAGACCGCGCCCCTGCGCGGCCGGTTCGAGCCAGCAGCCGACCTCGCAGTTGCCCGACTCCGTGTCGAAGACCCGGAACAGGACGCCGCCGACCAGCGTGCCGTCCAGCCAGATGCCGTAGAGCCGGCCGGTGTCGGTCGCCTGCTTCTGCGCGTACCTTCCGAGCAGGGCGCGCGCCGACTCCAGGTCGGTGGCGAAGGACGCGAAGGGGATCCAGGGATCGACGAGCTCCCGGGCCCGGTCCATGTGGGCGAGGAACTCCTGTGCCTGCCAGATCTCCAGCGGACGCAGTTCCGCTCCGTCGTCGCCCAGGGATACCGCGAACATCATGCCCCTTATCGAAGTGGTCGGAATCATCGGACGGCTCACACCGTCTTCGCGGCCTCCACCGCCCCGTCCTCGACCGGTTGCGCCGCCTGCGGGATCCTCGCATGCGGCACCGGCCGCTCGGGAGGCTCGATGCTGATCCGCGGCAGCAGCCGGTCCAGCCGGCGCGGCAGCCACCAGTTCGCCCCGCCCAGCAGATGCATCAGGGCCGGGACCAGCAGCGTGCGCAGGACGAAGGCGTCGAGGGCGACGGCGGCGGCGAGCGCGATGCCGAACATCGCGATGACCCGGTCCCCGCTGAGGACGAACGCGAGGAAGACCGAGATCATGATCACGGCCGCGGAGTTGATCACCCGGCCGGTCTCGGCGAGGCCGACCCGGACCGCCCGCCGGTTGTCGCCGGTCTCCAGCCACTCCTCGTACATCCGCCCCACCAGGAACACCTGGTAGTCCATGGACAGCCCGAAGAGCACGGACACCATGATCACCGGCAGGAACGGTTCGACGGGGCCCGCGCTGCCCAGCCCCAGCAGCTCGCTCCCCCATCCCCACTGGAAGACCGCGACGACCACCCCGAACGAGGAGGCCACGGCGGCCACGTTCATCGCCGCGGCCTTCAGTGGGATGCCGATCGACCGGAAGGCCAGCAGCAGGAGCAGGCAGCCGAGCCCCGTGACGACGCCGATGAAGAGCGGGAGCTTGCCGACGATGATCCCGGCGAAGTCGTCGTAGCTCGCGGTCACTCCCCCGACGTGGGCCTGGAGCGAGGTGTTCTGCGCGGCCTGCGGCAGCACGTCCGCGCGCAGCCGGTCGACGAGCTCGCTGGTCCGCTCCGACTGCGGCGACGTCTTCGGTACGACGGTGACGAAGGCCGTTTCGCCGTCGGCGCTGTAGGTGACCGGGCCGGCCGAGGCCACGCCCTCGGTGGACCGCAGCGTGGCGGGCAGTCCGTCCATCGCCAGCCGGTCGTCCGCGCCGTCCAGCCGGGCGACGACCGTCAGCGGCCCGTTGACGCCCGGCCCGAAGCCCTCGGCCAGCAGGTCGTACGCCTGCCGGGTGGTGGACGAGGCGGGGTTGTTGCCCTGGTCGGCGCTGCCCAGGTGGAGCGAGAAGGTGGGCAGGGCCAGGACCAGCATCACCACGGCGGCGATCCCGCCGAGCAGCTTGGGGTGGCGTTCGACGAAGGCGGACCAGCGGGCGGCGAAGCCGGTGGGGAGTTCGGGCTGCGGCCCGTGCTCGGCGAGCCTGCGCCGCTCGCGCCGGCTCAGGGCCCGCGTCCCGATGAAGGACAGCAGGGCGGGGAGCAGGGTCACGGACGCGGCCACGGTCAGTACGACGGTGAGCGAGGCGGCGATGGCCACGCCGTTGAGGAAGCCGAGCCGCAGGATCAGCATGCCGAGCAGGGCGATGCAGACCGTGGCCCCGGCGAAGACCACCGCCCGGCCGGTCGTCGCGACGGCGTCCTGCGCCGCCTCGGTGACCGTCAGCCCCCTGCGCAGCCCTCTGCGGTGTCTGGTGACGATGAACAGCGCGTAGTCGATGCCGACGCCGAGCCCGATCAGCATGCCCAGCATGGGGGCGAAGTCGGCGACGGTCATCAGGTGGCCCAGCAGCACGATGCCCGCGTAGGCCGTGCCGACGGAGACGAGGGCGGTGGCGATGGGCAGCATGCTGGCGGCGAGCGAACCGAAGGCGAGGAACAGGACGACCGCCGCGACGACGACGCCGACGACCTCGCTGAGGTGGGCGGAGGGCGCTTCGGTGAGGGCGACCGCCGAGCCGCCCACCTCCACCCGGAGGTGTTCGCCGGCCGCCGCCCTCGCGGTGTCGACGAGGGCCTGCGCCTGGGTCACCGGGATGTCGTCGACCTGCCGGTCGAAGGTGACCGTGGCGTAGGCGGTGCGTCCGTCCTCGCTGATCTGTGCCGCGCCGGCGGCCCCGTAGGGTCCGGTGACCGAGCCGACGCCGGGCAGTTCCTCGACCCGGTGCAGGGTCCGGGTCATCGTCTGGCGGACGTCGTCGGCCCGCACGGTGGAGTCGGTGGTGTGCCAGACGATGGTGTCGGTGTCCCCGCCGAGGTCGGTGAAGCCGTTCGTGAGGAGTTCGGTGGCCCGGCCGGACTCCGTGCCGGGCACCTCGTAGTCGTTGGAGTACGCGGAACCCGCGAATCCCGCCGCGGTGGCTGCTCCGCCGAGGGCGAGGAGCCAGATGAGGACGGCGATGAGGCGGTGCCTGATGCACCAGCGGGCGATGGCGGCCACGGACGTGCTCCCTGCCGGTTCGTGGCCCTTCGTCGGGACAAAGCATGAATTACCCGCAAAGAGCGCATGACCTGAGAACTGCCACTCTGGCAGCCGATCGTGATCCTTTGCCCCTTTCGTGGCCTTACTCACAATGGCCACGGAGGCTGCCGCGGTCCCGGTTCGCGACGGCCTCCGGCCGCCTCACCCCGCCCGTTGCTCCTCCGCCTCCAGTTCTTCCTCGAACAGCTCCTCGATCTCCGCGATGCCCTTCGTCACGACCTCCGCCAGGTGGACGGGGCAGGTCAGCACCTCGCTCCCGAGACCCCGGCCGGAGTCCGGGCCGGGGGCGGGGCAGGTGTCGGGGGCGTAGAGGTGCGCGAGGTGGGCCAGGCGGTCGGAGGCGCGCCCGTGGCCGTCCGCGTGGTCGCACGCGCCGCCGGGCAGGGTGGCGGCGGCGGTGCGGAGGATGCCGAGGATCTCGCGGGCGATTCCGTACGACAGGTCCAGGGAATCGGCCGCCGTGCCCATCAGGAGCAGCAGGACGGTCCGGTCGGGCGCGGGTCCGTCCGGACCGAGCCGCTCGTACCGCCGGGCCGCCCAGAGCGCCGCCTCCTCGGAGGCCGTCCCGTCCTTGAACGGGACGTGCCGCTCGGTCAGCGGCTCGATGTCGAGCCGGCCGTCGGGACGCAGGTACACCTGGTCCAGGTGCGCCGTCTCCCGGGTGCCGAAGAGCCTGTCGACCGCTTCGCGCAGATGGTCACGGGCCTCGACGGCGAGGGCGCGCAGGAAGGTGGTGCAGGTCCACGCCTCCAGCGAGGCCCCGTATATCCGCCCGCGTGTTCCTCGCGCAGGAGGGTGCGGCCGCCGGGGCTCTGCAGGTGGATGCCCTCGGTGGCCTGCTCCTCGCTGCCGGAGCGCAGTGCCGGGTGCTCGCCCTCCCCGTGCGCGCAGGCCCCGTCCGGCAGCAGCGGCAGTACGGACTCCAGGCCCTCGATCATGTCGTCGAGCAGCGAGCGCTGCCTGATCCGGCCCGACCCCGCGTACCAGCAGCTCGCGTGGGCGACGACGACATAGCCGGCGAGAGCGGCCCGGGAGGGGCGGGTGGGCGGTACGGCGTGGATCTCCAGGTCCCAGAGCGGATCACCGTTCGGATAGTCGTTGAGCACGCTGCCCAGGCTGCGGATGTACCTCCGGTGGCTTTCGGGGACGATCCCGGGGATGCCGTCCGTGCTGCCCGGCAGGATCACGTCGGCTGCCGTCCGCGCCCATCCCGCGGCGTTGCGGGGGCAGATCTCGGCCTCGTCCCACTCATCGAGCGGAATCTCGACGTCCGGCGCGGTGAACAGCCCGTCCGCGTCCGTGTCCCACTCCTCCAGGCTCTCGGTGCACGGATGGAGCTCGTGCCCGCACCCGCCGGCCCGAAGACCCCGCTCGTCCAGGGCCGCGGCGGCGGCGCCGAGCGCGTCCACCACGGCCCGCTCGACGGCCGTGCCGCGTCGTTCGAGAACGTACCGCGCCATGCCCACCAGCCCGAAGGTCAGCAGGACCGCCTGCTCACCGTCCGGTTCGGCGGCGAGCAGGCGGGCGCACTCCAGGACGACGGGGTCCGCCTCCTCGGGGGCGGACCCCGTCGTGACGTCGAGCCATTTCTCGATCATTTCGGTCATGATCGAGGACACGCGGGCCGCGCCGCGACGGTTCCGCCAGGCATCGAACTTCCGTACGAGGGAACTTCCGGGCGGTCCGTCAGCCCGAGACGCTCGCCCGGCCGTTCTCGATGTGCCCCATCAGGCGGCGCCGGAAGGCGTCGTCCCCCTCGACGGTGACGGCCAGGTCGTACCAGCCGTGCGCGTCGGCCGCCGAGTGCACCACGGTACGGCTGCGCCCCGGCTTGACCTTGACGGTCCTGGACCAGCCCCGCAGGTCCGACTCGTCCACGTACCCCAGGGGGCGCACCACGAAGGTGAGCACCGTGCTGCCCGTGTTGCGCAGGGTGAGGTGCAGGTCCCGCTCGTGGGCGTCGATCCGCGAGGCGACCTCGGCCCCGGCCGACGCGCCGCCCCTCGCGGGCCCGGCGAACTCGCGCCGGAAGCCGTTCGGCCCCGTCACCGTGAAGCGGTACGCGTCGCCGGGGAGCGGCACCGTCCACCGGTCCGTGCCCCGCACGTCCCGGTGCTGCGGCACGGGGAACTCGCCCGCGTACGGGTACAGCGCGAAGTGGGCGGACGAGCGGCCCGTGTTGCTGAGGTCCACCCGTACCGCGCCGTCCACCAGCCTCGCCTGCGCGTCCGGCTGGTACGGCAGCGGGCGGGCCGGGCGGGTGCCGGGCTCCTGCACCGGCACCTGCTGCACGGCCGGCGGCTTCGGCGACCAGCGCCCGCTGAACGGCGGAATGGCGGCCGGCGGCTCCACGTCGGGCCTGCGCCGCCCGCGCTCGAAGTCGAACGCGGAGGTCAGATCGCCGGTGACGGTGCGCCGCCACTGGCTGATGTTGGGCTCCGCCACCCCGGTCCAGCGCTCCAGGAAGCGGATCACGGAGGTGTGGTCGAAGACCTCGGAGCAGACGTAGCCGCCCACCGTCCACGGCGACACGACCAGCAGCGGCACCCGGATCCCGAGACCGGTGGGCTTGCCCTCCCAGCGCTCCTCGGCCACCTCGGGCGGCGCGACCGGCGGCGGCACGTGGTCGAAGAAGCCGTCGTTCTCGTCGTAGTTGATGAGCACGGCGGTGTGCCGCCACACCTCGGGGTGCTTGCCCAGCGCGTCCAGCACCTTGTAGACGATCGTCGCGCTGTGGACCGGCGAGGACACGCTCGGGTGCTCGGAGTCGACGGCCGACGGCACCAGGTACGAGACCTCGGGCAGGGTGCCGGCCGCCACGTCCTTGGCGAACTCCTCGGCCAGCTTCCCGGTCTCCACCCGGCGCAGCGCCCGCTCGAAGAGGCTGCGCTCGGTCTTGTCCAGGGTGGCGACGCCCTCCTCCAGCAGTCCGAACAGCCGCTGCCGCTCCGCGTCGTCGGCGTCGCGTATCGCGGCGTAGAACGACTCCATGTACGTGTGGCCGCCGGTCCTCGCCAGCGCCTTGCGGGCGACCGCCTTGAAGGTGGCGAAGAACTCGATCTGGTTGTCGGTGAAGTTCTCCCACTCGGTGTACGTGCGCCAGCTGCGCCCGGCCTTCTCCAGCCGCTCCGCGTAGGTGCCCCAGTCGTACCCGGGGTGCGTGCCCTCGTCGTACGCGTCGTTGCCGACGGCCCGCTTGCCGTTCGGCTCGTTGCCGGTCCTCCCGCTCCACAGGTGGTTGCGGTTGGGGCTGGTCGAGGTGTGGATGGAGGAGTGGTAGGCGTCGCAGACCGTGAAGGTGTCGGCCAGCTCGTAGTGCAGCGGGATGTCCCGGCGGTCGTAGTACGCCATGGTGGCGGCCGTCTTCGCGCTCACCCAGTTGTTCATCCACCCCCCGGCCCACGCCTTGCCGCCGCCGCTCCAGGAGTGGTCGAGGGCACCGATGTACTGGAGGTCCTTCTTCTGGGCCTCGGCGGCGTCCCGTACCGGGAACGGCAGCACGGAACCGCCCAGCGGGGCGGGCTGCTCGAAGACCGGCCGGCCGGACGGCAGCTCGACGGCGTTGCGGTCGCCGAAGCCCCGTACGCCCCGGAGCATTCCGAAGTAATGGTCGAAGGAACGGTTCTCCTGCATCAGGATCACCACGTGCTTGATGGCTCCGAGCCCGCCCCGGCCGCCGGACCCCGCCGTGGGTGCCGGCTGCGCGGCGATCGCGGCCTGCAGCGACGGCGGGAGCAGCGACCCCGCCGCCGCGGCACCGAGTGCGCCGCCGCCGAGCGCGAAGAGCCGGCGCCGTGAAATGTCCGTGGTCAAGATGGGCCTCCCGAGTCCTGTCGTTCAGCCGGGAAGCTAACCGGGCCGGGTGGCGCGGGGAAGGATTTCGTACGGCTCCGTGGTGAACGTCCAACAGGTCGACCGGGAAGTCCAACCGCGGCCGCCCCTCGCCCGCCGCCGTTCCCGTACCCGTCCGCCGCCGGTCGGGCGTTGACCGGCCCCCGCTCGCGCGGCAGTCTTATGCACCGTCAATTACTTGTGTTGGGGGACCAGTTGAACAGTGCGTCGCATCACATCGGGCCGGATTCCGCACCGGACAGATACCGCCTGCTCAATTCCATCGGGCGGGGCGGCGAGGCGGTTCTGTACCGCGCCGAGATCGAGCTCGACGGGGCGCCGGAGACCGTGGTCGTGAAGGTCATGGACTCGAAGACCACGATCACCGTCGAGCAGTTCCAGCGGCTCAGCACGAAGTGGCGGGAGCAGGCGGAGCTGCTGCGGTTCGTGAACCGTCCCGGTGTGGTGGGCGTGCGCGAGCACTTCGAGGGGCCGCCGATCCACGGGCCCGGCGAGGCATCGGCCGCGGCCGGGCGTTCGCTCGTGCTGGTCATGAACCACGTGGAGGGCCTCGACCTGCGCGACTGGCGCGAGGAGCGCACCCTGGCCGGCCACGCCGAGCGGCGCGAGGTGCTGCGGACGCTGGAGCAGCTCGCCGACGTGCTGGACTGGCTGCACTCGGGGCGGGCGACGCCCTCCGGCCGGACCGTCGTGCACGGCGACCTGTCCCCGGGGAACGTGATGGTCGACGTGCACGGGCAGGCCACGCTGGTCGACTTCGGGCTGAGCAAGCTGACGGCCGACCACCGCACGGCGGAGGTCTGGTTCACCCCGGGGTACGCGGCGCCGGAGGTGTTCGAGGGCAAGCGGACCCCGGGCACCGACCGGTACGCGTTCGGCGCGATCGCCTACTTCCTGCTGAGCGGCCAGGCCCCGCCGAGCACCCCGGAGCAGCTGCGGGCCGCGCTGGCCGCGCTCCCCCAGGTGGCGGCCGCGGCCCCGGACCGGGTGGAGCGGCTCCTGCAGATCTGCGCGGCCGAGCCGGACCGGCGGCCGGAGAACCTGTCGGCGTGGGTGAAGGACGTGCGTTCGGCAGTGGTGTCGACCACGGTCACCGGTTCCGGGGCGGCCCCGGTCCGCGACGCGGTGCCGGGCGCGGACGCCTCCGGCACGGCGTCCCGGGACGAGGTGCCGGGCGCGGGCCCGGGGGCGTCGGGGACTCCGGGCGCAATGCCCGTACCGCCGCCACCGCTGCTGCCCCCTCCCGGCACACCGGCCGCGGTCCTCGGCGAGGGCACGGCGCCCGGTTTCCCGCCGCCGGTCACCGCCTCCGCCGATCCGGGCGTGCCGACGCCCGCCACCGTGAACCCCGGCCCGGGGACGGCGCCGGAACAGGGACCGGCGGACGGGGAACGGGACCGGCCGCACACCGCACCGGTGGCCCCGCCGACCGCGGACGTCCCCCTGCCCGCGTCCGCGCCCGCCTCCTCGCCGGAACGGAAGCGGAAGCGTCCGGCCGTCGCGCTGGCGGTGGCGGCCGTGCTGGTCGCCGCCGCGCTCGGTGCGGGCGGGGCGTGGGCGCTCATGCGTGACGACGACAGCGGCGGCCGGGCGGGCGGAACCGCCGGTTCGTCGTCCCGGACCCCCGAACCGCCGAAGGCCGACACCGGGGAACCGGCCGCGGACTCCGGGGGCACGGACGGCGGGGACGACGGGGACGGTGGGGACGACAGCCCGTCGGCGGGCACCTCGACGCCCGGTACCGTCGAGGACGCCTCGGAGGTGTCGCTGACCACGCTGACCCCGATCGTCGATCCCACCGGGTTCGAGGTGGGCGCGGCCACCCTCGACGCCCAGCAGTACGCGGACGCCTACGTGGGGACGCCCGACTGCGGCGAGGGGCCGTACATGGAGTTCAACCTCGGCCGGGCCTGGCGGACCTTCGACCTGACCGCGGGCATCGACGACAACTCGAACTACGAGTCGGGGCGGCTGACCATCAAGGTGGACGACACCACCCTGTGGGTCGGCACGCTCGAACTGGGCAAGCCCCAGAAGCTGTCCCTGAAGGTCGAGAACGGGCTGCGGCTGCGGATCAGCGTCGACGAGACGTGTGACGGCGCGCACCTGGCACTCGGCACCCCGCTCCTCAAGAAGTGACCCCGCTCAAGGTGGCCCCGCTCCTCAAGCGGTGACCACGTTCCCCGGGAGGTGCCCCCGGCCCGCCGGGGGGGCTCACACGCCGATCAGTTGCAGCGCGCCCCACAGCGCCACCGTCGACGCGCCCAGGGTCACCGGTACGGTCAGCAGCCCGAGCCGGGTGAATTCACCGAGCTCGGGCGGGGTGCCGTGGGCGTGCAGGATGCGGCGCCAGAGCAGGGTGGCGAGCGAGCCGACGTAGGTGAGGTTCGGGCCGATGTTCACGCCGATCAGGGCGGCGAGCAGTGGTCCGGGCCCCGCCGCCGCGACGACCGGGAGCAGGGCCAGAATCGCGGGCAGGTTGTTGATCAGGTTGGCGAGGACGGCCGCCACCGCGGCCACCGCCAGCAGTTCGGGCAGCGAGGAGCCGTCCGGCAGGAACGCGTCGATCCCGGCGCCCAGCCCGTTGTCCACCACCGCCCGGACCACGACGCCCAGCGCGAGGACGAACAGGCAGAACAGCGGGTGGGCGGAGCGGACGATTCCCTTGACGGTGGTGTCGCGCCTGGTCAGGGCGCGGACCGCCAGCACCCCGGCGCCCACCAGCGCCGCCCACAGCGGTTCGGCGCCCGCGAACGAGGTGACGACGAATCCGCCCAGGGTGAGGGCGAGGACGACCAGGGTGAAGACCGGGACGGCCGGGCGGGCCTCCTCCGGTTCCGGCGGGCGCGCCCCCGCGGCCAGGTCGGCGGCGAAGAACCGGCGGAAGACGGCGTACTCGACGGCGATCGCGACCAGCCACGGCAGGGTCATCAGCGCGGCGAACCGGGTGAAGGAGAGGCCGCTCGCGGTGAATGCCAGCAGGTTCGTGAGGTTGGAGACCGGCAGCAGCAGGGACGCCGAGTTGGCGAGGTGCGCGCAGGCGTAGACGTACGGGCGGGGCCGGGCGCCCACGCGGGCGGCGGTGGCGAGGACGACCGGGGTCAGCAGGACGACGGTCGCGTCCAGGCTGAGCACGGCGGTGATCGCGGAGGCGACGAGGAAGACCCCGCCGAGCAGGGGGCCGGTCCGCCCCCGGCAGGCGCGTGCGACCAGGTCGCCGGCGGCCGTGAACAGCCCCTCGTCCGCGCAGAGCTGCGCCAGCACCAGGATCGCCGCGAGGAACCCGACGACCGGGAGCAGGCTGTCCACCTGGGCGCGGGCCTCCGACCACGGAACCGCCCCGGCCACGACGACCAGCACGGCGGCGGGTACGGCGGCGGCCGCCTCCGGCAGCCCCCTCGGGCGCAGCACGGCGAAGACCAGCACGCCGAGCAGGAGGGCGACGGAGACGGTTTCGGTCAGGACGGTGTTCAGTGGACTCTCCGGACCCGGATGAAGGGGCGGTGCACCGGTGATCGGCGGGCACCGCCCCTCCGGGGACGTGGCTCACGGCTTCCCCGGCCGTACGGGACGGCCGGGGCGCGGGCGGATCAGCCCTCGACGCCGAGCTTCTCCAGGATCAGCTCGCGCACGCGGGCCGCGTCCGCCTGACCGCGGGTGGCCTTCATGACCGCGCCGACGAGCGCGCCCGCCGCCGCGACCTTGCCGCCGCGGATCTTGTCCGCGATGGCCGCGTTGGCGGCGATGGCCTCGTCCACGGCCGTGGACAGCGCGCCCTCGTCGGAGACGACCTTCAGGCCGCGCTTCTCGACGACGGCGTCCGGGTCGCCCTCGCCCGCGAGGACGCCCTCGATGACCTGGCGGGCCAGCTTGTCGTTGAGGTCGCCCGAGGCGACGAGCTCGGCCACCCTGGCGACCTGCGCCGGGGTGATGGGCAGCTCGTCGAGGCCGCGGCCGGTCTCGTTGGCGTTGCGGGCCAGCTCGCCCATCCACCACTTGCGGGCCTGGTCCGAGGGGGCGCCCGCGTCGGTCGTGGCGACGATCAGGTCGACCGCGCCGGCGTTGAGGATGGACTGCATGTCGTGCTCGGAGACGCCCCACTCCTCCTTGAGCCGCGCCCGGCGCAGCCGGGGCAGCTCGGGCAGCCCCTTGCGGAGCTCCTCGACCCATTCACGGGCCGGGGCGACCGGCACCAGGTCGGGCTCGGGGAAGTAGCGGTAGTCCTCGGCGTTGTCCTTGATGCGGCCGGCCGTGGTGGAGCCGTCCTCCTCGTGGAAGTGCCGGGTCTCCTGCACGATCGTGCCGCCGGAGGACAGCACCGCGGCGTGGCGCTGGATCTCGAAGCGGGCGGCGCGCTCGACGGAACGCAGCGAGTTCACGTTCTTCGTCTCGGAGCGGGTGCCGAACGTCTCGGTGCCGTTGGGCCGCAGCGACAGGTTGACGTCGCAGCGCATCTGGCCCATCTCCATCCGGGCCTCGGAGACACCGAGCGCCTTGATGAGCTCGCGGAGCTCGGCGACGTACGCCTTGGCGACCTCGGGTGCCCGGGCGCCCGCGCCCTCGATCGGCTTGGTGACGATCTCGATGAGCGGGATGCCCGCGCGGTTGTAGTCGAGCAGGGAGTGGGACGCTCCGTGGATACGGCCGGTGGCACCGCCGACGTGGGTCGACTTGCCGGTGTCCTCCTCCATGTGGGCGCGCTCGATCTCCACGCGGAAGATCTCGCCGTCCTCCAGCTGGACGTCCAGGTAACCGTTGAAGGCGATGGGCTCGTCGTACTGGGAGGTCTGGAAGTTCTTCGGCATGTCCGGATAGAAGTAGTTCTTCCGGGCGAAGCGGCACCACTCGGCGATCTCGCAGTTCAGCGCGAGACCGATCTTGATGGCGGACTCGACGCCGATCTCGTTGACGACCGGGAGGGCGCCGGGCAGGCCGAGGCAGACCGGGCAGGTCTGGGAGTTGGCGTCCTGCTTGAGCTCGGTGGAGCAGCCGCAGAACATCTTGGTCTTGGTGCCGAGCTCGACATGGACCTCCAGGCCCATGACGGGGTCGTAGGACGCGAGCGCGTCCTCGTACGACACCAGGTCGGTGACAGTCACGGTGAAACTTCCCTCTCAGCCCAGCAGTACGTCGTCATCGCCGATGCGCTTGAGCTCGCGCAGCAGCAGGGCGACACCCGTGGCGATGGCGGCGGCGGAGACAACGGCGTCGATCAGTCGGAGCGTGTCGTGCTCGGACCGCGCCTTCTTGGCCTGCTTGAGCACGCTGACCGCCCCGAAGGCGGTGGTGCCGATGGACAGGTACGTACCGGTCTTGGACTTCTTGAAGCCCTTGGCCTTGGTCAGTGCACTCACAGTGACGGAGCCTCCTCCAGCAGCGGATGTCCCCACTTTTCCACGAAGGCGGCCTCGACGGCGGCTCCGACCTTGTACAGCCGGTCGTCCTTCATGGCGGGGGCGATGATCTGCAGCCCGACCGGCAGGCCGTCCTCGGGCGCCAGGCCGCAGGGCAGCGACATGGCGGCGTTGCCCGCAAGGTTGGTCGGGATGGTGCACAGGTCCGCGAGGTACATCGCCATCGGGTCGTCGGCGCGCTCGCCGATCGGGAAGGCGGTGGTGGGCGTCGTCGGGGAGACGATGACGTCCACCTGCTCGAAGGCCCTCTCGAACTCCTGGGTGATGAGGGTGCGGACCTTCTGCGCGGAGCCGTAGTACGCGTCGTAGTAGCCGGAGCTGAGGGCGTACGTACCGAGGATGACGCGGCGCTTGACCTCGTCGCCGAAGCCGGCCTCGCGGGTGAGCGCGGTGACCTCCTCGGCGGACTTCGTGCCGTCGTCGCCGACCCGCAGGCCGTAGCGCATGGCGTCGAAGCGGGCCAGGTTGGAGGAGCACTCGGACGGCGCGATCAGGTAGTACGCCGACAGCGCCAGGTCGAAGGACGGGCAGTCCAGCTCGACGATCGTGGCGCCGAGCGACTTCAGCAGCTCGACCGACTCGTTGAAGCGCTGGACGACACCGGCCTGGTAGCCCTCGCCGGCGAACTGCTTGACGACGCCGACGCGCATGCCCTCGACGCTGCCGTTGCGGGCGGCCTCGACGACCGGCGGGACCGGGGCGTCGATGGACGTGGAGTCCATCGGGTCGTGTCCGGCGATCGCCTCGTGCAGCAGGGCCGCGTCCAGGACGGTACGGGCGCAGGGGCCGCCCTGGTCCAGGGAGCTGGAGAACGCCACCATGCCGTAGCGGGAGACGCCGCCGTAGGTGGGCTTGACGCCGACGGTGCCGGTGACGGCGGCGGGCTGGCGGATGGAGCCGCCAGTGTCCGTGCCGATGGCGAGCGGGGCCTCGTACGACGCCAGGGCGGCCGAGGAGCCGCCGCCGGAGCCGCCGGGGATGCGGGTGAGGTCCCACGGGTTGCCGGTCGGGCCGTAGGCGCTGTTCTCGGTGGAGGACCCCATGGCGAACTCGTCCATGTTGGTCTTGCCGAGGATGACGACGTCGGCGGCCTTCAGCTTCCGGGTGAGGGTCGCGTCGTACGGCGGGACCCAGCCCTCGAGGATCTTGGAGCCGACGGTGGTCGGCATGTCCTTCGTGGTGAAGATGTCCTTCAGCGCGAGCGGGACGCCGGCCAGCGGGCCGAGCTTCTCGCCGGCGGCCTTCTTCGCGTCGACGGCGCGGGCCTGCGCGAGGGCGCCCTCGCGGTCGACGTGCAGGAAGGCGTGGACCTTCTCGTCGACCGCGTCGATCCGGGCCAGGTGGGCCTCGGTGACCTGGACGGCCGTCAGCTCGCCGGAGGCGATCCTCGCGGCGATCTCGGCGGCGGTGAGCTTGATGATGGTGCTGTGGTCCGTCATGGCTGTTAGTCCTCCCCCAGGATCTGCGGCACCTTGAAACGCTGCTGCTCCTGGGCCGGGGCGCCGGAGAGCGCCTGCTCGGGGGTGAGCGACGGACGGACCTCGTCCGCGCGCATGACGTTGGTCAGCGGCAGCGGGTGGGAGGTCGGCGGTACGTCTTGGTCGGCGACCTCGGAGACGCGGGCGACCGCGCCGATGATGTCGTCGAGCTGACCGGCGAAGTGATCGAGCTCTTCGCCCTTCAGCTCCAGACGCGCCAGCCGGGCGAGGTGGGCGACCTCCTCGCGCGTGATGCCAGGCATGCAGCGATCCTCAGGGGTTGGTGTGTGGTTTTGGCCGGGGGCCGGCGGCACATTTCCGCCGTCCGTCCGGAGGACGGGCCGCGCGGCGTCCGGTGCGTGCGATCGCAAGGCGCCGGAGCGTCCTCGTGGCGGAGCCACGTGGACGATTCGGCAACACGGCGAGCGTGCGTGCCAGGCGTCGCGCGGCAGGTGGAAATGTGCCGCCGACCCCCAATCCTATGGGGTAGCCCGCCGCCTCTCCCGCCACCCGGGGGAACACCTCGCCCGAACCCGGTTTTCCCCACCGTGCGGCGCCCCGTCCCGCGGGGCGGGACGGGGCACGGGTTCAGGTCGTGGCGGGGCGTGAGTCGATCGCCCGGCCGGAGGGCCGCTGTTCCAGTTCCGGGGGCGTACTGGCGGCCGCGGCAGCGGCCGCGGCCGCTGCGGCCAGCTCGGCGGGGCGGCGCCAGCCGTGCTCGCCCCGCGCCCGGAGCCAGGCCGTCGTCTCCTGGGGCGGCATCGCCGCGGCGACCAGCCACCCCTGCACCGCGTCGCAGCGCAGGTCCCGCAGCCGCTCCCAGGTCTCGTCGTCCTCGACGCCCTCCGCGACGACCAGCAGGCCCAGCGAGTGGGCCAGGTCGATGGTGCAGCGGACGATCTCGGCGTCCTCGTTGTCGACGGCCAGCCGGGCCACGAACGACCGGTCGATCTTCAGCTCGCTGACCGGCAGCCGCCGCAGGTGGACCAGCGAGGAGTAGCCGGTGCCGAAGTCGTCGAGGGACATCTTCACACCGTGTCCGGTCAGTCCGGCGAGCGTGTCGGCGGCGCGCTGCGGGTCCTCCAGCAGCACGTGCTCCGTTATCTCCAGTTGCAGTGCGCCGGCCGGGACGCCGTGCCGGGCGAGCCGGGCCGCGACGCCGCCCGCGAAACCGGGGGTGTGGACGTCGCGCGGGGAGACGTTGACCGCGACCGGGACGAACAGGCCCTGCGCCCGCCACCGGGCGACCTGGGCCAGCGCCGTCTCCAGGACGTACTCCGTGAGGTGCGGCATCAGTCCGGACGACTCGGCGATGGCGATGAATTCGTCCGGGGGGACCCGGCCGCGCTCCGGGTGCACCCAGCGCACCAGCGCCTCCAGGCCGGCCACCTGGCCGTCGAAGCGGACCTTCGGCTGGTAGTGCAGTTCGACCTCGCCCGCGTCCAGCGCCCGGCGCAGGTCGCCCAGGAGTCCGAGCCGGTCGGGGGTGTTGCTGTCCCGCTTGGACTCGTACACCTCGACGCCCGTGCGGTCGCGCTTGGCCTGGTACATCGCCACGTCCGCGCGCCTGAGCAGCCCCTCGGCGTCCAGGGCGTGCTCCGGGTAGACCGCCACCCCGGCGCTGGCCTCCAGCACCAGGGTCAGGCCGTCCAGGTCCAGGGGGGAGGACAGCTCGGCGACCAGGTGGCGGGCGACCCGCTGGGCACTGGTGGTGGAGTCCGCCGTCGGCAGGAGCACGGCGAACTCGTCGCCGCCGAGCCGGGCGGCCTCCGCCCCCCGGGGCAGCGCGAGTCTCAGCCGTTCGGCTATCTGGAGCAGCAGCCGGTCCCCCGCCAGATGGCCGAGAGTGTCGTTGACGGCACGGAAACGGTCGAGGTCGATCAGGACGAGGGCGGATCTGGTGCCGGTGGACTCGGCGTCCTCCAGGGCCGTCCAGGTGCGTTCCAGCAGCCACTGCCGGTTGGGCAGTCCGGTCAGCGGGTCGCGCAGTTGTTCCTCGGCCCGTGCCCGGGCGATCCAGAGCGCGGAATCCAGGGCGATCAGCGGGACCGCGAAGAGCGGCAGGAGCAGGGGCGTGGCCATCGCGACGACGCAGATCAGCGGCGCGATGCCGAGCAGGGCGAGGGCGACGAGTCCCTGGCGCAGCAGGGTGCTGCGGGCGATGGTCGGCAGCCCGCCGCCCTGGGGGGTCCTCGCGTACCACAGCAGGACCCGGGTCACCAGGAGGTAGGTGGAGGCGGCCAGGAGGACTTCCGGGACCGCGGCGATGCCCCAGTCGAGTGGCTGCCAGGGCGACTCGACGGTCTGCACCTCGCCGAACGCGGCGAGCACCAGGGCCGCCGCGCCGATGCCGAGGATGTCGACGGCGCCGTGCAGCAGCCCCTGCCACCAACGGTGTCTGCGGGCGACGCCCACCAGGACGACGACGACCAGGCTGACCAGTCCGGCGGGCACCCAGCCGTAGAGCAGCAGCACGGCCAGGGTGAGCGAGGCGCCGGAGCCGGTCCCTCCCCACCAGCGGTCGCGTCCGAGCGCGACCAGGTGGCCGACGATGATTCCGGTCAGGACGGCGAGCGCCCAGCCGGGCTCGCCGTCGGGGAAGAGCGCGTGCCCCTCGCTCACGGTCCGGTAGAAACCGGTCGCGAGCTGGGCGACGGCGATCACCACGAACACGGCCCCCACTTTCGGAGTGAGGCCGACGAAACCTTGCAGCCGCGACACCGTTGCGGCGCTCTCGGTCGGTTTCATTCCGTCCCTCTCACAGCCGGCGGTGCCGATGTCACCCGATGGTTCCGCTCCATGCCGCGCTGCCCGGTTTCCCACCCCGCGGCCGGACACGACAGGTGTACATCTCAACAGTAGGCCGGGAAGGGCCGCTACGGGCAGCGCTCGGACGCTGTTGCCCGAATGCGAACCGACCATCCGTCAACATCTGGTATGCGCCGATCGGGTGAACCCGCCCCCAGGTCGCCCTGCTTGTCCCGTTTCATTGCGGGACACCCCTTACCCACCCTTCCGTCCATCCGGTCCGCCCTCCTCCCCGCCCGGCCTATCCGGCCTCCGCCGGTTCCCCGGCCGGCTCCTCGGGCCGTACCGCCGCCTCGCGCGCCGCGTCCGGCCCCTGTTCGAGGAGGACGGCGAAACCGCCCTCGTCCAGCACCGGCACCTTCAGCTGCATCGCTTTGTCGTATTTCGAGCCGGGGTTGTCGCCGACGACCACGAAGGCGGTCTTCTTCGACACGGACCCCGTCACCTTGGCACCCAGCTTCTGGAGCGCCTCTTTCGCGCCATCCCTGGTGTGCCCGTCCAGCGTGCCGGTGACGACGACGGTGAGCCCGTCGAGCGGGCCCGGCCCCGCGTCCTCCCCCGGCTCCTCGTCCGCCATCCGGACCCCGGCCTCGCGCCACTTGCGGAGGATCTCCCGGTGCCAGTCCTCGGCGAACCACTGCTTCACCGATGCGGCGATGATGCCCCCGACCCCGTCGGCCTCGGCCAGCTCCTGCTCGGTCGCCTCGTCGATCCGGTCGATGGAACGGAACTGACGGGCCAGCTCCGCGGCGGCGACCGGGCCCACGTGGCGGATGGAGAGGCCGGTGAGGATCCGGGCCAGCGGGGCGTCCTTGGCCGCGGCGATGGCGGCGAGCATGGCGACGGCGTTCTTCTTCGGCTCGCCCTGCTGGTTGGCGAAGACCCGGGCGGTCTTCTCCTCACCGGTCTTCGGGTCGCGCTTGGGCAGCCCGCTGTCCTGGTCCAGGACATAGGCGCGGATCGGCAGCAGCTCCTCGATCGTCAGCCCGAACAGATCGCCCTCGTCGCGCAGCGGCGGCTCGTCGGGTTCGAGCGGCTTGGTCAGGGCGGCGGCCACCACGTAGCCGAAGTGGTCGATGTCGAGGCTCTTGCGGCCCGCGAGGTAGGCGACCCGCTCGCGCAACTGGGCGGGGCAGGAACGGGCGTTGGGGCAGCGGAGGTCGATGTCGGCCTCCTTCATGGGCTTCAGCCCCGTACCGCACTCGGGGCAGTGCGTCGGCATCACGAAGGCCCGCTCGGTGCCGTCGCGCAGGTCGACGACCGGGCCGAGGATCTCCGGGATCACGTCGCCCGCCTTGCGGATCACCACCGTGTCCCCGATGAGGACGCCCTTCGCCTTCACCACGTTCTGGTTGTGCAGGGTGGCGAACTCGACCTCGGAGCCCGCCACTTCCACCGGCTCGACCTGCGCGTACGGCGTGACCCGGCCGGTCCGGCCGACGCCCACCCGGATGTTGACCAGCTTGGTGTTGACCTCCTCGGGGGCGTACTTCCAGGCGATCGCCCAGCGCGGGGCGCGCGAGGTGGAGCCGAGCCGGCCCTGGAGCGGAATCTCGTCGAGCTTGACGACGACGCCGTCGATCTCGTGCTCCACGGAGTGGCGGTTCTCGCCGAAGTACGCGATGAACTCCCGCACCCCGTCGAGGGAGTCCACCACCTTGTTGTGCCGGGCGGTGGGCAGGCCCCATTCGTGCAGCAGCTCGTAGGCGTGCGAGAGGCAGTCGATGTCGAAGCCCTCGCGGGCGCCGATGCCGTGCACCACCATGTGCAGCGGGCGGGTGGCGGTGACCTTCGGGTCCTTCTGGCGCAGTGAACCGGCCGCCGCGTTGCGCGGGTTGGCGAAGGGTTTGTCGCCCGCCTCGATGAGCCGGGTGTTGAGTCCGTCGAAGGCCGCCATCGGGAAGAAGACCTCGCCGCGGATCTCGACCAGTTCCGGGATCCGGTCGCCCTTCAGCCGGTGCGGGATCTCGGCGATCGTGCGGACGTTGGGGGTGATGTCCTCGCCGGTGCGGCCGTCGCCCCGGGTCGCGGCCCGGGTCAGCAGGCCGTGCTCGTAGGTGAGGTTGACCGCCAGGCCGTCCACCTTCAGCTCGCACAGGAAGTGGTGGTCGGCCGTGCCGACCTCCTTCGCGATCCGCTCGCCCCAGGCGGCCAGTTCCGCGTCGTCGAAGGCGTTGTCCAACGAGAGCATCCGCTCGCGGTGCTCGACGGAGGTGAATTCCGTCCGGTACGGCCCGGCGACCTTCTGGGTCGGCGAATCCGGCGTGCGCAGCTGGGGGTACGTGTCCTCCAGCGCCTCCAGCTCGCGCATCAGCCGGTCGAACTCGGCGTCGCTGACGACCGGCTGGTCCTTCACGTAGTACCGGAAGCGGTGCTCCTCGATCTGCTCGGCGAGGAGTGCGTGCTGCTCCTGGGCCCCTGCGGGCACCGCCGTCTGCTGTTCGCCGGCCATCGTCTCGTCCTCCCGTTGCCCGATGCCCCGTTACTCAGGGTTGTCCGCGAGGGATCTCGCGGCCCGGACGCAGTGGGCGAGCACGGCGCGCGCGTACGCGGGCGACGCACCCGCGAGCCCGCACGACGGGGTGATGGCCACGGACTCCGACAGAGTCCCCGGATTCAGCCCCAGCCTGCGCCACAGCGTCCTGACACCCATGACGCTACCGCCCGGGTCCGACAATCCGCCCGAGGCCGGGTCCGTGCCCGGCACCACCCCGAGGAAGAGCCGGGTGCCGCCCTCGACGGCTTCGCCGATCGCGTCCTCCTCACGCTCGGTGAGCAGCGTGAGGTCGAACGAGATGCCGCCGGCCCCGGCCCGGCGCAGCAGCGCGAACGGTACGCCGGGGGCGCAGGTGTGGACGAGCGTCGCCCCGTCCCCGGCCGCCGCCAGGACGTCGCGCAGCGTGCCCTCCACGACCTGGCGGTCCACGGCCCGGTGGGTGCGGTAGCCGCTCGCCGTTTTGATCTGTCCGCGCAGCACGGCGGTCAGCGACGGTTCGTCGAGCTGGAGGATCACCCGGGCGCCGGGCACCCTGCGCCGTACCTCGGCGAGGTGGGCGCGCAGCCCCTCCGTCAGCGAGGCCGCCAGGTCGCGGCAGGCGCCGGGGTCGCCGAGGACGGCCTCGCCGCCCCGGCGTTCCAGCGCGGCGGCCAGCGTCCAGGGGCCGACGACCTGGACCTTGAGCGGCCCCTCGTACCCCTGGGTGAACTCCTCCAGCGCGTCCAGGTCCTCGCCGAGCCAGGACCTGGCGCGGCGGGTGTCGCGGCCGGGACGGTCGCCGATCCGCCAGCCGCTGGGCTCGACGTGGCCGTACAGCTCGACGAGCAGCCCGACGGTCCGCCCGATCATGTCCGCGCCGGGGCCGCGGGCGGGCAGTTCCGCCAGGTACGGCAAACCCTCGCCGCCCGCGAAGGAGCCGGTGACGGTCTTCGCCGCCTCCCGCGCGTCTCCCCCGGGCATGGATCCGATCCCGGTGGCCGGGCAACCCCTGAAGTCGTTCTTCTCGCTCACACGGGAAGCCTAAGTGCTGCCCCATGTCCCCGGCGGGCCCGCGGGGCGGTCAGCGGCCGGGGCGCACCGTCAGGTCGTTGACCTCGGCGTCGCGCGGCAGGTCGATGGCCATCAGGATGGTGGTGGCCACCGACTCCGGGTCGATCCAGCGGGAGGCGTCGTACTCCTTGCCCTCCTGCTGGTGGACCTTGGCCTGCATGGGGCTCGCGGTGCGTCCGGGGTAGACGGAGGTCACCCGGACACCGTTCGCGTGCTCCTCGTGGCGCAGCGAGTCGGCGAGCGCCTTCAGGCCGTGCTTGCTCGCGGCGTACGCGCTCCACTCGGCGTGCGCCGCGAGGCCCGCGCCGGAGTTCACGAAGAGCACGTGCCCCTGGGAGACGCGCAGTTGGGGCAGGAAGAGGCGGGTCAGCTCGGCGGGCGCGACCAGGTTGGTGTTGAGCTGGAAGTGCCACGCCTTGGGGGTGAGGTCGCCGACCCTGCCGAGTTCCACGACCCCCGCGACGTGCAGCAGCGAGTCGATCCGCTCCGGCATCGCCTGCTGGGCGAAGGCCCAGGACAGGCGGTCCGGGTTGGAGAGGTCTCCGACGAGCGTGCGGGCCCCGGGGTGGAGCGCGGCCAGTTCCTTGGCGCGGGCCGCGTCCCGGGCCAGCAGCACGGTCTCGTCGCCGCGTTCCAGGAGGCGGCGGGCGACGGCCGCGCCGATACCGGAACCGGCGCCGGTGATGACATGAGTGGGCATTGCCTCATGTTCTCACCCGCCGCCGTGTCACTGCAGGCCGGACCACTCCTCCAGGTAGGCCAGGGCGCCCACGCCGTCCTTCGCGAAGAACACCAGGTCGGTGAGCGGGACCGGCAGGAAGCCCTCGTCCTCCATGCGCTGGAACTGCTGGCGCAGCCCGTCGTAGAAGCCCGCCGTGTTGAGCAGGACCACCGGCTTGTCGTGCTTGCTGTGCTTCTTCAGCTCCAGGATCTCGGTCGCCTCGTCGAGCGTCCCGGTGCCGCCCACCATGATCACGATCGCGTCGGCCTTCTCCAGGAGCAGTGCCTTGCGCTCGGCGAGGTCGCGCGCGATCACCATCTCGTCCGCGTTGGTCCGTGCCTTCGCGGCCAGGAAGTCGACCGAGACCCCCACCAGCCGTCCGCCCGACTCCTGCACCCCGTCGGCGACGACCTTCATCAGCCCGCTCTCCGACCCTCCCCAGACCAGGGTGTGCCCGCCCTTGCCGAGCAGTTCGGCGAATTCGCGGGCGGGCCGGGTGTAGCGGTCGTCGAGGTCGGCGGCGGAGAGGAAAACACAGATCTTCATGCAGCCACCGTAAGGGGCGCCGCCGGCATCTCCGGCGCCGGGGAAGAAACCGGCCGACAGCGTGGCTGAACCCCATATGGCTTCCGCATCAGGACACCGCATCACGGTCGAGCCCGGCACCGCACACGTACGTGTGGTCCGCGACGGGCACGTACTCGCCGAGAGCCGCCGTCCGCTCGTGCTGCGCGAGACGGGCTGTCCGGTTCGCTACTACCTGCCGCCCGAGGACGTCCGCACGGACCTCCTGTCCCCTTCGGGGACCCGTACCCACTGCCCGTTCAAGGGGGACGCCTCCTACTGGTCGCTGCCGGGGGCGGCGGATCTCGTCTGGGCCTACCCGGAGCCGAAGGACGAAGTCGCCGCCATCAAGGACCACTTCTGCTTCTACGACACCGAGACCGTTGCCGACTGATCCTCAGACAAGGCCCTGACCTGGGCAATCGAAGATTTCCAAAAAAACTTCGGCCGGACCGATGAGTTTTTCCGGGGCGGGCGGTCCACCCTCGCATGGACAAGATTCTCTCCCGCGACGGCACCATGATCGCGTACCGGCGGCGGGGCGAAGGGCCGCCGGTGGTCCTGGTGGGCGGGGCCCTGGGCACGGCGGAGACCGAGGCTCCGCTGGCACGCCTCCTCGCGCCCCGCTTCCACGTCGTGACCTACGACAGGCGCGGACGCGGCGCCAGCGGTGACAGCGGGCCGTACGCGGTGGAACGCGAGATCGAGGACCTGGCCGCCGTCGTCACCGCGGCGGGCGGCCGGGCCTCGGTGTTCGGCGTGGGCGCGGGCGGGGCGCTGGCCCTGGAGGCGCACGCGGCCGGGCTCCCCGTCGATCTGCTGGCGGTGTACGAGCCGCCGTACACGCCGGGTGCCTCGGGCCTCCAGTACAAGGCGTGCTGCACCTCCCGGCTGCACCGGCTGCTGTCCTCCGGGGACCGCGCCGGGGCCGTCGAGCTGTTCCTGGCCGTGACCGGCGTACCGGCCGACATGATCGCCCGGATGCGGCGCGCCCCGCTGTGGAGCGGCCTGGTGTCGATGGCGCACACCCTGGCGTACGACGACGCGCTGCTCGGCGACGGCTCGATCCCGGCCGAGCGCCTCGCCTCCGTCACGGCGCGCACCCTGGTCGTCTGCGGCGGCGCCAGCACCGCCTCGGCCCGGATGTCCACCCGCGCCCTGGCGGACGCGCTCCCCCGGTCCCGCCACCGCACCCTGACGGGCCAGACCCGTGAGCTGGCGCCGCAGGCGATGGCCCCGGTCCTGGCGGAGTTCTTCGGCCGGGACGTGTACGCCCGCCAGGCGTCCTGAGCCCACGACCCGCCCCGCGCGGTCCCGCCCGTACGGGGGTCGGGCGCGACCGCGCGGGGAACGGCTGTACGGGGTCGGGCGGGCGGCGGCCGGCGGGATCAGCCGGACGTCGCCGCGGTCTGCCGCCGGGCCGTCGTGGCGATCGTCGCCGAGCCGACGACGCGGGTGCCGTCGTACAGGACGACCGCCTGGCCGGGGGCCACGCCGCGGACCGGTTCGGCGAAGGCGACGTGCAGGGTGCCGTCGACGAGTTCCGCCGTGACCTCGCTCTCGCCGCCGTGGGCGCGGAGCTGGGCGGTGTACGTGCCGGGGCCGGACGGGGCGGTACCGCACCAGCGGGGCCGGATCGCGGTGAGGGCGGTGACGTCGAGGGCCTCGACCGGGCCGACCGTCACCGTGTTGTTCACCGGGGAGATGTCCAGGACGTAGCGCGGCTTGCCGTCGGGGGCGGGGTGGCCGATGCGCAGGCCCTTGCGCTGGCCGATGGTGAAGCCGAAGGCGCCCTCGTGGGTGCCGACCTTCGCGCCCGACTCGTCGACGATGTCGCCCTCGGCCGTGCCGAGCCGGCTCGCGAGGAAGCCCTGGGTGTCGCCGTCGGCGATGAAGCAGATGTCGTGGCTGTCGGGCTTCTTGGCGACGGCGAGCCCGCGCCGCTCGGCCTCGGCCCGGATCTCGTCCTTGGTGGTGAGGGTGTCGCCGAGCGGGAACATCGCGTGGGCGAGCTGCTTCTCGTCCAGGACCCCGAGCACGTACGACTGGTCCTTGGCCATGTCGGAGGCACGGTGCAGCTCGCGGCTGCCGTCCTCGTTCAGCACGACGGTGGCGTAGTGACCGGTGCACACGGCGTCGAAGCCGAGCGCGAGGGCCTTGTCGAGCAGCGCCGCGAACTTGATCTTCTCGTTGCAGCGCAGACACGGGTTGGGGGTGCGCCCCGCCTCGTACTCGGCGACGAAGTCCTCCACGACGTCCTCGCGGAACCGTTCCGCCAGGTCCCAGACGTAGAACGGGATGCCGATGACGTCCGCCGCGCGGCGCGCGTCGCGGGAGTCCTCGATCGTGCAGCAGCCGCGCGCGCCGGTGCGGAAGGACTGCGGATTCGCGGAGAGGGCGAGGTGCACCCCGGTCACGTCGTGGCCCGCCTCGGCGGCGCGGGCGGCGGCGACGGCGGAGTCGACACCGCCCGACATGGCGGCGAGCACGCGGAGGGGGCGCTGGGAAGTCTGAGTCATAGCTCCACCAGGGTACGGGGCCCGGGGAACTCGACGCTCATGGATGAGCGTTGTGGATCACATGGGAAGCAAGGGGACGTCGGGCGCCGAGGGGTCCGCGAAGGCGGGGGCCGGGCGCGGCATCGGCCGGCGCGGGCTGCTGATCGGCGCCGCCGCCACGGCCGTGGGCACGGCCGTGCTGGCGCGGGACGAGCTGAAGCGCGCCTGGTGGCGGCTGCCCGGGATCGAGAAGCCCCGCAAGCCCGGCGAGGTGGACTACGCCCGCGCCGAGTGGATATCTGCCTCCCCGTCGAACTGGCGGCGGGCCGACCGTCCCGACGACTACACGATCGACCGGGTCGTCATCCATGTCACCCAGGGCAGCTACCGGAGCGCGGTGAAGGTCTTCCAGGATCCGGGGCACGGGGCCGCTGCGCACTACGTGGTCCGCAAGGACGGCCATGTGGCGCAGATGATCCGCGAGCTGGACGTGGCGTTCCACGCGGGGAACAGATCGTTCAACGAACGCAGCGTCGGCATCGAGCACGAGGGCTTCGTGGACCGCCCGCAGGACTTCACGGCGGCGATGTACGGGGCGTCGGCGCGCCTGACGGCCGCGATCTGCGACCGGTACGGGATACCGGTGGACCGGGAGCACATCGTCGGGCACGTGGAGGTGCCGGGCACGGACCACACCGACCCGGGGAAGCACTGGGACTGGAACCGCTACCTGAAGCTGGTCCGGGCGGCCCGGACCGCCTGACCGGCGGTCCGGGAGGTACGGACGGCCCGGACCGCCCACGTCCCGCGCACCGGCCGATACACGTTTCGCCCGGCGCCCGACCCGCCCGGTGCACGTGTCACCCGGTGGCCGCGGCGGTCAGCTGAGTCCGGCCGTACGGGCCCGTTCCACCGCCGGGCCGATCGCGCGGGCCACCTCGTCCACGTCCTGCTCGGTCGACGTGTGGCCGAGCGAGAAGCGCAGGGTGCCCCGGGCCAGGTCCGGGTCGGTTCCGGCGGCCAGCAGCACATGACTGGGCTGGGCGATGCCGGCGGTGCAGGCCGAGCCCGTGGAGCACTCGATGCCCTGCGCGTCCAGCAGCAGGAGCAGGGAGTCGCCCTCGCAGCCGGGGAAGCTGAAGTGCGCGTTGGCGGGCAGTCGGCCGCCGGGGTCCGGGTCGCCGCCGAGGACGGCGTCGGGCACGGCCGCCCGCACCGCGGCGACCAGCTCGTCGCGGAGTCCGCCGATCTCCCGGGCGAACTCCTCGCGCCCGTCGGCGGCGAGCCGTCCCGCGAGGGCGAAGGAGGCGATGGCCGGCACGTCCAGGGTGCCCGAGCGGACGTGCCGCTCCTGGCCGCCGCCGTGGAGCACGGGCACGGGGGTGTACTCGCGGCCCAGCAGCAGCGCGCCGATGCCGGACGGGCCGCCGATCTTGTGCCCGCTGACCGTCATCGCGGCCAGCCCGGACCGGGCGAAGTCGACTTCCAGCTGCCCGAACGCCTGCACCGCGTCGGCATGCATCGGCACGTCGAACTCGCGGGCCACAGCGGCCAGTTCGCGCACCGGCATGATGGTGCCGATCTCGTTGTTGGCCCACATCACGGTGATCAGCGCGATGTCGTGGGGGTCCTTGAGGATCGCCTCGCGCAGCACGTCGGGGTGGACGCGCCCGTACGGATCTACGGGGAGGTACTCGACGTTCGCGCCCTCGTGCTCGGCGAGCCAGTCGACGGCGTCCAGCACCGCGTGGTGCTCGACCGGGCTGGCCAGGACGCGCGTGCGGCGGGGGTCGGCGTCGCGGCGGGCCCAGTACAGGCCCTTCACCGCGAGGTTGTCCGCCTCGGTCCCGCCGGAGGTGAAGACCACCTCGCTGGGGCGTGCGCCGAGGGCGTCGGCGAGGGTCTCTCTCGACTCCTCGACGGTACGGCGGGCCCGGCGCCCGGCGGCGTGCAGTGAGGACGCGTTACCGGTGACGGCGAGCTGGGCGGTCATCGCCTCGATCGCTTCCGGAAGCATCGGCGTGGTCGCGGCGTGGTCGAGGTAAGCCATGGTGGGCTCGATTCTACGAGCCCGGGGCGGGGCGTACGGCGGGCGCACCCGCGCACGGCCGGGTGCCGTTCCTCCTCGCCCCGTTCCCGGGCCCGTCCGGGCGGGGAGGGCGTCGGGCTCCGCGCCCGGTCGGGCCGGTGAAGTCCCCGGTGACGAGGCCGCCGGTCCGGCCGGTGAAGTCCCGGGCGACGAGGCCGTTTCCGGCGACGAGGAGGGGCCGCCCGGCCCCGGTGACCGCGCCGGTACGCGCGGCGGAGGGCGCCGTGTCGTTTTGGCGACATGTCGCAAGCGCGGCACGGAAAAGGCTGGTGCGGCCGATCGGCGGGGCCCCAGTCTTGAGCCGCACCGCGTGTCCATTTCCTTGCCACCTGGAAAGGTTCCGATGCACAGACGGTATCGATCTGCCGCCGTACTGGCGGCAGGAGTCCTCATCGCCACCTCGGCCCCCACATCCTTCGGCGCGAGCGCCGCCCCGGCGCCCGCCTCCGTCGGCGCGAACCCCGCAGGTCGCCCCCAGGTCACCTCCGTCACACTCGTGACCGGTGACCGGGTGCGGCTGGAGACCTTCCCCGGCGGCCGAAAGGCCGTCTCCGTCGAGCCGGCCCCGGGCGTCTCGCAGGCCGACTTCACCCAGCTGGAGATCGACAAGCAGCTGTACGTGCTGCCCCGCGCCGCACTCCCGTACATCGCCTCCGGCAAGCTGGACCGACAGCTGTTCAACATCACCTCCCTGATCGAGCAGGGTTACGACGACGCCCACGCCTCCGCCATCCCGCTGATCGCCCGCTACACCGGCGGCACGAACCCCACGGTCAAGGGGGCGCCCACCGGTTCGCGCAAGGGCCTGGTCCTCAAGAGCCTGCGCGGCTCGGCGCTGAAGGCGGACAAGAAGCAGGCCAGGCGCTTCTGGAAGGCCATCGACGACGACGCGCTCGCCAAGAGCGCCGCCGGGGACGGCACGAAGAAAGCCTCTTCCAAGAACTCCGCTTTCAAGAACGCGGCCTTCGAGGGCGGCGTCGAGAAGCTGTGGCTGGACGCGAAGGCCCACGCCTCCCTCGACCGCAGCACCGCGCAGATCGGTGCGCCCGAGGCGTGGAAGGCCGGCTACGACGGAAAGGGCGCGACCGTCGCCGTCCTGGACACCGGTGTCGACGCCACCCACCCCGACCTGGCCGGGAGACTCGGCGAGGTACGCAACTTCACCGAGGATCCCACCGCGAACGACGGCAACGGCCACGGCACCCACGTCGCCTCCACCATCGCCGGCAGCGGCGCCGCCTCGGACGGCTCGCGCAAGGGCGTGGCGCCGGGGGCACGGCTGATGATCGGCAAGGTGCTCGACGACACCGGCTCCGGGCCGTACTCCGCCATCCTCGGCGGGATGGAATGGGCCGCCCGCTCGGGCGCCGACATCGTCAGCATGAGCCTGGGCGGCCAGCCCACCGACGGCACCGACATACTCAGCATCGCCCTCGACTACCTCAGCGAGGACACCGGCACCCTCTTCGTCGTGGCGGCGGGCAACTCGGGCGCCGACTACACGGTGGGCGCCCCGGGCGCCGCGGCGAACGCGCTGACCGTGGGCGCCGTCGACCGCGACGACAAGCTGGCCCCCTTCTCCAGCCGCGGTCCGCGCGTCGGGGACAACGGCGCCAAGCCCGACCTCACCGCTCCCGGCGTCGGCATCGTCGCCGCCCGCGCGGCCGGTACGTCCATGGGCAACCCGGTGGACGCGTCGTACACCGCCGCTTCCGGTACGTCCATGGCGACCCCGCACGTGGCGGGCGCGGCGGCGATCCTGGCCGCGCAGCACCCGGACTGGAACGGCCGGCAGCTCAAGGACGCGTTGATGAGCACGACGCGTACCGCCCCCGACCAGACGGTCTACGAGCAGGGCACCGGCCGGGTGGACGTGGCCCGCTCGGTGCGCCAGCAGGTGCGCGCCACCGGCACCACCACCTTCGGCGCCCTGGAGCCGGACTCGGGCCCGCAGCAGGTGCGCGTCACCTACACCAACGACGGCGACGCGCCCGTCGCGCTCGCCCTGGCCACCACCTTCGACAAGCTCTACGGCTCCCCGCCCCCGGCAGGAGCCGTCGGCGCCCCCGAGCAGGTCACCGTGCCCGCCCACGGCACTGCCGACGTGACCGTGACCCTCGACGTGCCCGCGCTGCCCGAGGGCATCTACGGCGGTCGCCTCACCGCCACCTCGGCCGACGGGCAGACCGTCGCGCACACCGTTCTCTCCGCGACGAAGGACCCGGCCAAGCACAAGGTCACCGTGCGCGGCGTCGACCGCGACGGGCAGCCGGCGACCGTCTCCCCGCTGATCCTGCTGGGCCCCATAGGCCGCTTCGACGTCCTCGGGGAGTTGCCGGCGGGGAACACCGCGACGGTGGAGCT
The DNA here is from genome assembly GCF_042889165.1 of Streptomyces sp. NPDC002669. Lineage (NCBI taxonomy): Bacteria > Bacillati > Actinomycetota > Actinomycetes > Kitasatosporales > Streptomycetaceae > Streptomyces > Streptomyces sp. NPDC002669. The sequence continues at coordinate 104,387 of NZ_JBIAQQ010000025.1, forward strand.
GCCCTCGGGCACGTACTACCTGCACGGCGTCATCCGGCAGTACACCGAGGACAACCTCACCACCAGCCTGGTGGTCGACCCCCAGGTGCGGGTGAGCGGCGACACGGACCTGGTGTTCGACGCGCGCAAGGCGGTCCCCGTGGAGATCCGGACCCCCCAGCGGGCCGAGCAGCGGGGCCCGATGGTCTTCAGCACCCACTGGAAGACCGGCGAGCGGGAGTTCGCCAGCTTCTTCTCCACCTCCCACAGCGGCGGGATGCGCCTCTACGTCACGCCCACCGGGAAGTACACCGAGGGAGACTTCGAGTTCTCCTCCCGCTGGCAGCTGACCGCACCGATGCTCCGCGCACGCGCGGTCTCCACCGGCGCCGCGGCCGGTGTCCCCGTCCGGCTGCTCCACAACTCCCCCGCCGTGGAAGGCGTGCGGCGCCTGCGGGTGGTGGACGCCGGTCACGGACGGCCCGAGGACTACGCGGCACTGCGCGAACGGGGCACGGACGTCCGCGGCGCGGCGGTGCTCGTGGAACTGGAGGGAATCGAGTACGACGAGGCGGTGGCCGCGGCCGCCAAGGCCGGAGCCGCGGCCGCCGTCACCACCGCCGACGGCAACAGGTCCGCGACCGCGACCTGGCAGCCGGTGGGACCGCGACTGCCCGCGATCGGGCTGTACGCCTCCCCCGCCACCGCGCAGCGGCTGCGCGTGCCGGGCACCGTGCTGGAGTTGAGGGGGACCCCGGAGAGCCCCTACCTCTACGACGTCGTGCAGGTCTCCCAGCAGCGTGTCCCCGAGCGCGTGGTCCACGAGGTGGGGCCGAGGAACACGGCCACCGTGGTCTCGCGCTACCCGGACACGAGCGGGACGCGGTACGTCACGGAGAACCGGGAGTCCTGGCGTCCGTGGGAGGGGGAGAACGTGTACCTCTCCCCCTGGGCCCGGTACGCCCGCACCGGACAGGTGCGGACGGAGTACCTGAGCGGTCCCGCCGACGCCCGGTGGCTGCACTGGGTCAACCCCCGCAACACCTGGGCGGGCCAGACGAGGGGAACCGGCATGTTCGGCCCCCTGCGCACCTACCGGCCCGGTGAGCGCACCACGGAGAGCTGGTACGCCCCCGTGGTCCGCCCGGCGATCCCCCGGGGTGCCGAAGGGCTGGCGTACCGCAAGGGCGACCGGCTGACCCTGGGGATCCCCGAGTTCGCCGACACCGTCTCCGGCCACTACGGCCACGCCCTGCCCCGCAGGGACGCCGACACCCCCCACCCCGACGAGACCCGCGCCGTACTGCGCCGCGACGGCGAGGTCCTCGCCGAAGGCCCCCGGGCGTGGGGCGTCTTCCCCGCGGGCGGGGACGACGGCCGCTACCGGCTGGACCTGGACGTGAAGCGCACCTCTCCCGAGGGCACCCTCTCGCGGGCCACCAGCACCCGCTGGTCGTTCACGGCTCCTCGTCCGGCCGGGGACGAGGAGTCCCTGCTCCCCCTCCTCCAGCTCGACTACGACGTGGCCACCGACCTCCGGGGCTCCGCCCCCGGCTCCGGGCCCTTCGCCTTCGGAGTGAGCGCCCGCCACCAGGACGGCCTGACGGGCCGTTCCGTGAAGGGCATGGAGGTGTCCGTCTCGTACGACGACGGCGAGCACTGGCGGGCGGCGAAGGTTTCCGCCCGGAGCGACGGTGCCTACCGTGTCCGGGTCACCCACCCCTCGACCGCCCGCACCAGCGGGTACGTCACGCTGCGGGTCCGCGCCTGGGACGACGCGGGCAACGAGGTGACGCAGGAGATCGAGCGGGCTTACGCACTGAGGTAGTACGCGGGACACGCGAGCCGCGACCGGTCCCGGTCGCGGCTCGCGTGCGTCCTACGACAGCCAGTCGCGCCGCGATGCCTGCCACACCAGCTGCGTACGCGTCGTCGCGCCCGCCCGCCGCATCAGCGCGGTGATCCGGCGCTGCACCGTGCGGTGGCTGACCCGCAGCTGGGTGGCGATCGCCTTGTCCGTCACGCCCGCGACGACCAGGGAGAGCAGATAGCGCTCGTCGTCGGCGAGGCTGCCGCCCGGTTCCATGCCGCCGGCGAAGTCGGCAAGTTCGCCCGCCTCCGTGACGTGCAGCGGGGTCCCCGCCGCCCACTGGATGTCGAACAGGGCGACGAGGGCGTCCAGGAGGGTGCTGCTGCGGATGATCGCCGCGGTCGGCTCGCCGCTGATGCCGGACGTGCCGCCCGGCATCAGCGGGCAGACGGCGACGGAGCTGTCGACGATGACCATGCGCACGGGGAGGGTGCTGGTGGCGCGGGCCACCTCACCGGCGCGGATGCCCTGGGCGACGTTGTCGACCATGCCGGGCTGCTCCAGGCAGGCCCGTTCGTAGATCGCCTCGTAGCGGATGCCCTGGGCGAGCAGCTCGAACTCCTCGTCGTTGTCCTGGGCGCGCAGCGCCACGGGATCGGCCTTGCAGAACCACCGCAGGTCGCTGCGGGCCCCGTAGGCGAGTTGGCGCAGCTGCTGACGGATGGCGCCGGCCCCGGTGATCACCTCGACCAGTTGCCCGGCGTCATGGCGCCGGCCGCCCGCCCGGTACTCCTCGGCCAGCTGCTCCACCGCGCGCCGCGCCCATTCCAGTGCTTCCTGTCCGCGCGCCAGCAGGGGTTGCAGCGCCACGTCCGGCGGGACGGGTACGTACCGCGTGTCGCCGTCGCCCGGCAGCCGCCCGACCAGGCCCTTGTCGTGCAGGGAGGACAGCAGCGCCGCCGCCTCGCGTTCCCGGATGCGGAGCCGTTGGGCGATCTCGTCCACGCCCGCGCTCCGTACCTCCACCAGGTGGCGGTAGACCCGCTCCTCCGCCGCCTCGATCCCCGCTATCTCCAGCAAGCGCTTTCTCCCTCCCCGCAACTCACCCCGGACGGACGCCCACTGTGCCATCCAAGATCGAAAGCGAACAGAATGCGAGCAGACCTGACGAATGATCAGGAGACGTCACGGTTTCCGCGAGCCCCGGGCGGGACGCCCGACGAGGAGGCGCGGCGGGGGCGGCGTCCCGGGAGCCGGGCGGCCGCGACGGGGATCCGCCCCGCCCGGCTCAGCCGCCGAAGTTCCAGGCGACGACGCCGTTTCCGGTGACGAGGAGGGCGAGGACCACGAGGTCGGCGACGCCGAGCGCGAGCCCGAGCAGGGCGCGGCCGCGACGGGAGGTGGACCGGGCAAGGGCGAGGATCGCCATCACGATGGCGGCCGGGCCGAGCAGGATGTTCATCACCAGCAGTCCGACGAGCCCGAGCACGAACGAGGCCACGGCCAGCCCGTCCGCGTCCCGGGTGGAGCGTCGGGCGGGGGCGGCCGGCCCACAGGAGGCGGGGGGCGGGGCGGCGACTTCGGGGCGGCGGGCGGTCGCGGTGAGGGTCATGACGGCGGACTCCTTCGGGTCGGGGTGCGGTGCGGCGGGCATCACGGCGGCGCGGCCGGTCACGAGGAGCGGCGACGCGCGCCCGCCCGCTCGCGCACGGCGAAGACCAGCAGCCAGCAGCCGATCAGGGCACCGAGCACGAGGGAGAGCGCGGGCGGGATCTGGGCCACCGCACCCAGCACGACCCCCAGCAGGAGCAGGGCGACGACGAGGACGATCATGTTCAGCCTTTCCACGGGCTCTCACGAGCACTTGAGATTACGACTGTTCACTGACTCCTCAGTCTAGACCCGGCTCCCCTTCCCCACTCCGGAGAACAGTTGTTTACTGAATGGCATGAGTCACACCGTCGGCGTCCGCCGGACCCAGAAGCTGAGAACACGTCAGGCACTGCTGGACGCCGCACTCGCCCTCCTGGAGCACCAGAGCCTCAGCAGCCTCGGGCTGCGCGAGGTGACCCGGGCCGCGGGCGTCACGCCCACCGCCTTCTACCGGCACTTCGAGGACACCGCCGCGCTCGGCGTGGCACTCGTCGAGGAGGCGCTGGGCAGTCTGCACGGAATGATCGGCGCGGTCCTCGCCGAGACCGGCGACAGCGAGGAGCGCCTGGGGCGCAGCGTCGAGCTGATCCTGCGCCACGTCGGCGAGCAGCCCGCCCACTTCCGCTTCATCGCCCGCGAGCAGCACGGCGGGGTCGGCCCGGTCCGTGAGGCCATAGCGGCCCAGCTGCGGCGGTTCGCCGAGGAGACGGCGGCGGCGCTCGCCGGGGAGCCGCAGTCCCGGGGGTGGAGCGACGAGGACCTGCTGATGCTGGGCGGCTTCTACGTCGACCACATGGTGATGACCACGTCGGCGCTGCTGGACGCGGGGCCGGAGGGCGAGCGGCGGGTGGCCGAGACGGCCCGGCGGCGGCTCAGGCTGGTCAACCTCGGCCGGCTCCACTGGCTGGACGGCCCGGGCGATCCGGACGGCCCGGGCGCCTGAGCGCGTCCGCCCCGCACGCACAGGGGCCCGCCGGATTCCGGCGGGCCCCTGCGGGGATCGATGGCACTTCAGGAACGCGACACCCTGGCCAGCTGGCGGGACTGGGCCACCAGTCGGTCCGCGCTGTCCCAGACGTCCGCGTCCTCCTCCAGGAAGCCGCCCGCGAGGTTGCGGGTGGTGATGGAGACCCGGAGCGGGCCCGGGGCGGGGCGGCAGCGGATGTGGGTGGTCAGCTCGATGGTGGGCGTCCAGCCCTTGATGCCCAGCTCGAAGGCGGTGGGCGGCAGCGCGTCCACGGTCAGGAGCAGCGAGAGCGGGTCGGCGTCGCGGCCGTCCGCGAGGCCGAACCAGCCGCGCATCTCGCCCTTGCCGGAGGGCGCGCCCACGGCCCAGCCGACCGTCGCCGGGTCCAGCTTGATGTCGATCCGTTCGGTGATGGCGGAACTGCCGGGGATCGGGGCCGGGCCGTCGCTCGCGCCGAGGCAGTGCTCCAGCGGCGGGATGGCCGGCGGCTTCGCCGACGTGCGGACCTCATCGGTCAGGGCGTCCAGGTCGCCGTAGGTGGCGATGACCCGGATGCGCTCGACCTCGGAGCCGTCCTGCGCGTACTGGAAGAGGGACGCCTGGCCGGTGGAGAGGGTACGGCCGGTGCGGACGGTCTGGGTCCGGATCACCGCGGGGCCGGGGACGGACGCGGTGAGGTAGTGCGCGGAGACGGAGAAGGGGTCCGGGTGCGGCAGGGCCTCGCCGAGCGCGCGGCCCAGCATGGCGAGCAGATAGCCGCCGTTGACGGCGTGGATGATCGTCCAGCCCGCGGAGAGTTCGGCGTCGTAGACGCCCTCTTCCCGGAGGGTGACGGCGGTGTCGCGGTCGAACTCGCTGTCCCCGATGGTCGCCTGCGCGGTCGGTGCCGCCTGCTCTGCTGCCTGTGCCATGCGACGCACCGTACACCGATTGTATTACTGAGCGGTAGCTTTTTCGTGGTCCGAAAATGACGGGCCCGCCCGGACCCGGAACGGACCGCGCCCCGGCACGGGCCGCTTCAGGTGGCCGCGGAGCCCTCCTCGGCCCTCGCGGACTTCCGGTTGTAGGCGCGCGGGGCCCGCCAGTGGTAGCGCATCGCCAGCAGCCGCAGCACGAAGGCGACGATCACCGCGGTGCCGCTGGTGAACGCGTTGAGCGCGCCGAAGCGGATGCACAGGACGATCATCATGGCGCCGACCATCGCGGGCACCGCATACAGGTCGCGGTCCCAGCGCAGCAGCGAGGGCACCTCGTTGGCCAGTACGTCGCGCAGCACGCCGCCGCCGACCGCGGTGGCCAGCCCGAGGGTCGCCGACGCGGTGAGGCCGAGCCCGTAGTCGTACGCCTTGACCGTGCCCGTGACGCAGAACAGCCCGAGGCCCGCCGCGTCGAAGACGTTGACGCCCACCTGGATCCGTTCGACGTGCGGATGCAGGAAGAACACCAGGGCGGCGGCGAGGAGCGGGGTGGTGAAGTAGCCGAGATCCGTGAACGCCGCGGGCGGGAGCGCCCCGATGACGACGTCACGGAACAGCCCCCCGCCCAGCGCGGTCACCTCGGCGAGCACCGCGATGCCGAAGACATCGAAGTTCTTGCGTACGGCGAGCAGAGCGCCGGAGATCGCGAAGACGAAGATTCCGGCGATGTCGAGCGCATGCTGGACGGAGGGCGTGAACAGTTCGTTGAGCACCGGGCAATTGTGCCGGTACTACTCCTTGGGGTTGTCCTCCGGCGTATCGGACGACCCGGTACCACCGTCCGCCGCGGGTTCGGCGGCGGCCTCGGGCTCCGGCGCCTCGGGCTCCGGCTTGCTCACCTCGACGATCTCGATCGCCTCGCGCGCCTGGGCCGTCACCTCCTCGCCGGGCACCTGGTCGGGCGCGTTCTCCGGGTGGTGGCAGGCCACCTGGTGCCCGGTCTTCAGCGCGGCCAGCGGCGGCTCCTGCGTCTTGCAGACCTCCGTGGCCTTCCAGCACCGGGTGTGGAACCGGCAGCCGCTGGGCGGTGCGATCGGCGACGGCACGTCGCCCTTGAGCAGGATCCGCTCGCTCTTGGCCGACCGCCGCTTGGGGTCCGGGATCGGGACCGCCGAGAGCAGCGCCTTGGTGTACGGGTGCATCGGCGCCTTGTAGAGCGACTCGCGGTCGGCCAGCTCCACGATCTTGCCGAGGTACATCACCGCGATCCGGTCCGAGACGTGCCGGACGACCGACAGGTCGTGGGCGATGATCACGTACGTGAGGCCCAGCTCGCGCTGGAGGTCGTCGAGCAGGTTCACCACCTGCGCCTGGATCGAGACGTCCAGCGCCGACACCGGCTCGTCCGCCACGACCAGCTTCGGCTTGAGCGCGAGCGCGCGGGCGATCCCGATGCGCTGGCGCTGGCCGCCGGAGAACTCGTGCGGGTAGCGGTTGTAGTGCTCGGGGTTGAGGCCCACCACCTCCAGCAGCCGCTGCACCTCCTTCTTGACGCCGCCCTCGGGCGTGACGCCCTGGAGCTTGAAGGGGGCACCCACGATCGTGCCGATCGTGTGCCGGGGGTTCAGCGAGGAGTACGGGTCCTGGAAGATCATCTGCATGTCCCGGCGCATCGGACGCATGCCGCTGACCCCGAGGTGGGTGATGTCCCTCCCCTCGAACTCGATCTTCCCCGCGGTGGGTTCGAGCAGCCGGGTGATCAGCCGGCCCATCGTCGACTTGCCGCAGCCGGACTCACCGACGACGCCCAGGGTCTCGCCCGAGCGCACCTCGAAGTCGATCCCGTCGACGGCCTTCACGGCACCGGTGGTGCGCTGCAGCATCCCCTTCTTGAGGGGGAAGTGCTTCTGCAGCCCGGTCACCTTGAGCAGCACCTCGCGGGAGGCGGCGTCCCCGGCCGGCGTCCCGTCGCCGGCAGCCCTCTGCGCCGGAACGTCCACGCCCTTGTCCTCGCTCGTCACGGCCTTTTCCTCGCTCACAGCTTGGGCGCAATCTCTTCGGTCCAGATACGCTCCCGCTGCTCCTGCGACATGTGGCAGGCCGCCCAGTGCCGGCTGCCGACCTCCTGCAGCTCGGGCCGTACGGTGCGGGTGACGTCGTCCTTGGGCACGTCCGCGTACGGGCAGCGCGGGTTGAAGGCGCAGCCCGAGGGGATGTTGATGAGCGACGGCGGGGAACCCTTGACCGGGATGAGCCGGTCGGTCTGGTCGCGGTCGAGGCGCGGCATCGAGCCCAGCAGGCCCCAGGTGTAGGGGTGCCGGGGCTCGTAGAACACCTTCTCGGCCGGTCCGCGCTCGACGCAGCGCCCGCCGTACATCACCAGGATGTCGTCGGCGAGCTCGGCCACGACGCCCAGGTCGTGGGTGATGATGATGACGGCGGAGCCGAACTCCTTCTGCAGGTCCCGGATCAGGTCGAGGATCTGCGCCTGGACGGTCACGTCCAGCGCGGTCGTCGGCTCGTCGGCGATCAGCAGCTCGGGGTTGTTGACCAGCGACATGGCGATCATCGCGCGCTGGCGCATGCCGCCGGAGAACTCGTGCGGGTAGCTGTCGACGCGCTTGTCGGGCTGCGGGATGCCGACCCGGTCGAGCATCTCCACCGCCCGCTTGCGGGCGGTCTTCTTGTCCACGGCGTGGTGGACCCGGTACGCCTCCACGATCTGCTTGCCGATCGTGTAGTACGGGTGCAGCGCGGACAGCGGGTCCTGGAAGATCATGGCCATGTCGCGGCCGCGCAGCTTGCGCACCTCGTCGGGGTCGGCCGTCAGCAGTTCCTTGCCGTCCAGCCAGATCTCGCCGGAGACCTGCGCCTTGCGCTTGCCGTACTGGCCGGCGGTGTGCAGGCCCATGATGCCCAGCGAGGTGACGGACTTCCCGGAGCCGGACTCTCCGACGATGCCGAGGGTCTTGCCCTTCTCCAGCTGGAAGCTGAGCCCGTCGACGGACTTGACCAGTCCGTCGTCGGTCGGGAAGTGCACCTTGAGGTCGCGTACTTCGAGGAAGGCGGAGGGAGCGGGCGATCCGGTCCGGGTGGGTTCGCCCAGCGCGGCACCGCTCTTGTGCAGTTCGGTCATCCCAGCCTCACTCGCGGGTCGATGACGGCGTACAGAATGTCGACGAGGAGGTTGGCGACGGCGATCGCGAGAGCCGCGAACAGGGTGACGCCGAGGATCACCGGCAGGTCCTTGTTGCTGATGGCCTGGACCGCCGCGAGCCCGAGCCCCGGCAGGTTGAACGTGGACTCGGTGAGGACGGCGCCACCGAGGAGCACGCCGATGTCGAGGCCGAAGACGGTGAGGATCGGTGTCATCGCGGAACGCAGCGCGTGCCGGGTGATGACGGTGCCCTCGCCCAGGCCCTTGGCGCGGGCGGTGCGGATGTAGTCCTCGCCGAGCACTTCGAGCATGGTGGCCCTGGTGAGGCGGGCGTACATCGCGGCGTTCAGGAACGCGAGCACGATCCACGGCAGGATCAGGGTCTGGAACCAGGTGCCGATGCTGTCGTCCGTGGAGAGGTTGTCGGCGATCTTCACCCAGCCGAAGTTGTGCACGAACAGGCCCATCGCGACCATGCCGGTGAAGAAGATCGGCAGCGAGACGCCGGCCAGGGCCGTGGTCATCGCGGCGCGGTCCCAGATGGTGCCGCGGCGGAGCGCGGACACCACACCGGTGGCGACGCCACCGAGGAGCCACAGGACACAGGCACCGGCGGCGAGGCCCCCGGTGACGGGCAGGGCGTCCTTGAGGGTGGTCCAGACCGGGACCTCCGTGCGGAAGGAGTACCCGAAGCAGGGAGCGGCGCAGTGGGTGACGTCGGCACCGTTCGCGTAGTCGCGCCCCATCGGGATGCCCTTGACGAAGTCCCAGAACTGGACGAGAAGGGGCTCGTCGAGACCCAGTTTGACCCGGATGCCCTGGAGCTGCTCGACACCCGTGGCCTTGCCGGCGAAGAGGACTGCTACGTCCTGGCCCGCCCACTTGGGCAGCATGAAGAAGATGGTGAAGGTCGCGAGCAGTACGACGAGCACCATGATGACTACGGCGAACAGGCGCCGGATGAGATAAGCAAGCACTGTGTGCGGCCCGGCGGTGGCCGGGAACCCCTTGTGGGGGCTCCCGGCCACCGCCCCGGCCATCACCTGCCCTTCGGACTGGCGGGTTTCGGCGGCAGTGGAACAGTCAACGGGGTTGACTGCAAATGCTGTTGGCTACAGCGATTACTTGACGACGCCGAGCGAGACGTAGTCGTAGCGGCCGTTGTAGGCGTCGGACATGTAGGCGTTCGTCAGACGGCTTCCGCGCCAGGTGATGTTCTTCTCGTAGATGAAGGGCATCCAGTCGGCCTGGTCGAGGATCCGCTTGTCGAGCTCCTTGTAGATCTCACCGGCCTTGACCGGGTCGGTCTCCGCGATCGCCTTGTCGAACAGCCCGTCGATCTTCGGGTCGTTCAGCTGCGACTCGTTGTAGTTGCCGGTGTCCGCGAGGAAGCGGCTGTCCCACAGCGGCTGGCCGAAACCCTGGCCGGACGGGAAGTCCGGGCCCCAGCCGCTCATCGTCATGCCGTAGCCGCGCTTCTTCACGACGGACGGCGAGCCGGTGATGCTGGACGCCTCGGCGCCGTCGATCGGGTCGACCTCGACCTTGATGCCGACCTTGCCGAGCTGCTCCTGGAGCGCCTCGGCGGTGTCGACCTCACCCGGGTTGTTGTTGCGGGCGGTGAGCTTGGTGGTGAAGCCGTTCGGCTGGCCGCACTGCTTCAGCTCGTCCTTGGCCTTGGCCAGGTCCGGCTTGCCCTTGCGGGCGAGGACGCCGTACGGGTCGTAGTCGCTGTGGCCCTTGATGGAGACCGGCAGGGTGCTGTTGGCGATCGCGCCACCGGCGATCTCGCCACCGCGGGTCTGCTGGAGACCGGCGAAGTCCGTGGCGTAGAAGACGGCCTTGCGGCAGTGGACGTCGTCGAACGGCTTGGCCGTGTGGACGAGCGCCACGTAGCGGACGAAGGACGTCTGCATGTTGTCGACGCTGTCCCGGTGCTTCTGGATGGCGGTGACGCGGCCGGACTGGGTCATGCCGGTGCCGTTGAGGTCGACGTCGTAGTCGCCCTCCATCAGCTTCTTGTCGTTCTCCTCCAGGTTGGCGGAGATCGTGACGGTGATCTTGTCCGGGAGCGCGGCGCGAACCGGGTCCGAGGACTTCTGCCACTTGTCGTTGCGGACGAGCACGATGTTCTTGCCCGGCTTGTACGTCTCGAACTTGTACGGGCCGTTGGAGAACGGGCGCTGGGTGTACTTCGCGCCGGTGTCCTTCTCCGCCTTCACGGGCGAGCCGGACGGCATGGCGAGGAACTGCTCGAAGTCACCGTTGGGCTTGGGCAGCTTGAAGACGATGGTGTTGTCGTCCGGGGTCTCGATCGCCTTGAGGCCGAGCTTGTCCGGGGACTTGTCCTTGTAGGGGCCCTTGTACTCGCCCTTGGGGTCCAGCGTCTGCATCAGGTACTGCGGACCACCGGTGATGGTGTCCGTCGCCCAGATGCGCTCGATGCCGTACTTGACGTCCTTGGAGGTCAGCTTGGAGCCGTCCTCCCAGGTCAGACCATCACGCAGCTTGTACGTGTAGGTCTTGCCGCCGTCCGAGATCTCACCGGGACCGGTGGCGAGGTCGCCGACCAGCTTGGTGGACGCCTGACCCGGCTTGGCGTCGTAGGTGACCAGCTGGCGGGTGTAGAAGCGCATGAAGTCCCAGGCCATGCCGTAGTAGGCACGCTGGGGGTCGGCGGAGTCGAGGTCCTGCTTGCCGACGAACTTGAGCGTTCCGCCCTTCTTGGTGGACGGGTTGGCGACCTTGTTGAACGCCGCGTTGAAGCCGGCGCCCTTCGACTTGCCGCCGCTCTCGCCGTCGTCGCCGCCGCCGCACGCCGTGGTGGTCATCAGCGCCGCGACCACGAGGGCCGCACCAGCGGTGAGCCGTCGTTTCGAGGTAACTGTGGACATTTTCTCGCAACCTCCGAGATCGCGGTCCCAGGCCGTTGCTTGCCGGAGAACCATGGGAAAAGCCACCTGACGATGCGGCAGGGGCAAGTCGTGGGTTATCGGGTCCCCTTGGGGTCCAGGGCGTCGCGCAGCCCGTCCCCGAAGAGGTTGAAGGCCAGCACGGTGATGAAGATCGTCACACCGGGGAAGACCATGAACATCGGGTCGTGCTCGTACGTCTCCAGGGCGTCCCGCAGCATTCCGCCCCAGGAGGCGGTGGGCGGCCGGACACCGGCGCCGAGGAAGCTGAGCGCCGCTTCGGTGAGGATGTTGGTGGGGATCATGAGCGTCGCGTAGACGGTGATCGGTGCCACCAGGTTGGGCAGCAGTTCGCGGAAGAGGATGTGCACCCGCCCGCCGCCGAGGCTGCGCGCCGCTTCGACGTACTCGCGTTCGCGCAGCGAGAGCGTCTGGCCCCGGACGATGCGCCCCACGTACGGCCAGCCGAAGAAGCCGATGACGGCGACGAGGACGGCGATGCGCACGCCGCTGCCGGTCAGCCCGAGCAGGTCGTCGGGGAGGACCGAGACCAGGGAGATGATGAAGAGGAGCTGCGGGAAGGACAGCAGCACGTCCATGACCCGGCTGATCGCCGCGTCCACCCAGCCGCCGAAGTAACCGGCGATGATCCCGAAGAGCGTGCCGAGGGCGACGGCGACCATGGCCGCCAGGAACGCCACGAGCAGCGAGATCCGGGCGCCGTAGACGATCCGGCTGAAGACGTCGCGCCCCTTGTTGGGCTCGACGCCGAACAGGAAGTCGCCGCTCACCCCGCCGAGGCTGCCCATCGGGAGGTTGGTCAGCGGGTCGAGCTTCTCCTGGTGGAACTCGTTCGGCGGATGTCCGAGCAGGCTCACGATCAGCGGCGCGAAGATCGCCACCAGGACCAGGAGGAGCACGGTGATGCCGCCCGCCAGCGCGACCTTGTCCTGCTTCAGGCGGCTCCAGGCGATCTGCTTGAGAGACCGGCCCTCGACCTTCTTCGCCCCGGAGTCGCCCGCGGGACCGCCGGCCGCGACCGGATCCGCTTCCGTGGTCGGCTCTTGCAGTGGTGCCGTCATCGTGGCAAGGACCCCTCTCAACCGGCGGTGGCCGGGCCGAACTGGCCGCTGTGGCGGCGCGATCAGTCAGTCGTACACAGAGGCGGCAAGACGCCCTTGCTGCGGGAGTCTTCATTGCCGTCACTACAGGTAGCCAGACCGTCAGACGAATGGATGCCTAACCGTGATGCGGTCTGGGGTGTTCCGTTATCCGGACGGATGTGAACGCCCCTCGAACACGGGCCAGTTGAGCCAGAACGGGGCACGCGGGTGAATTGACCCCGCTTTCGCCACCAGACATGACCAGCGGGTAAATCCCGGACATGGCGGGCGGGATGACCAGGGAAACGACGAACTCACCCATCGGTGGCGACAGTTGGGCACGCATGCGCGCATCGCGGGAATATCGGATGTACGGAAACCAATGCGGCGACCACGGACCAGTGCCATGGAAAGCATCGGACGGGCACGAATCGGCACGGACCCGTGGACCGGCGCCAGGGTCGGGGTCGGGCCGGGAGGAAGCGCCGGCGCCTCGTGGGGCGCGGGTCCCCGTCCGGGCCGCCGCACCGGGCCGGGTGCGCGACGCCCCTCGGGCGCGCGGCGGGCGGAGCCGGCGTCAGTACGTGCGCTGGGGCGGGTAGCCGTAGCCCGCGGCGGGGGCGGCCGGGGCGTGGGCCTCGCGGTCGTAGAACGGCCGGGCGTTGGCGCGCAGCCACATCGCGACCGGGTCGTACTCGTCGGACATCGCGACGGTGGAGACGGGCAGGCCGTCCGGGACCGCGGCGATCGACTGCTGCATCATCGCGCGCACCGTGTCGACCGAGGGGCGGCTGGTGTCGTAGAGGTCGAGGCCGATGGCGAGGTACGGGGCGCCGAGCGCGGGCTGCACCCAGGCGCGGCGCAGCGAGCGGATCGCGGGGGTGCGGTGGGCGTTCTGCGCGAGCTGGGCGTAGAACTGCGGGATCTCGATGGCCGGCTCGGTGAGCCGGAGCGGGCCCGCGGGCATCCGGTCGAGGCCGGTGGCGATACGGCGCAGGTCCAGCCAGGGGATGCCGACGCCGCCGCCCGGGGCGTGCGGGTTGAGCCAGATGCCCCAGCGGTCCGGGAAGAGGGCGCGGGCGATGTCGTGACCGGTGACCACCTCGTGGGCGCGGTTCCAGCCGCTGGCCGAGAGCTCCTGGGCGGAGGTCACGCAGGGGGCGTAGCCGAGGCCGTCGACCTCCATGTTCCCGTACTGGGCGTCGGGCGAGCCCGGCGCGCCGTGCCACAGGAGCATCCAGACCCGGTCGTTCGCGAGGGCCTGCAGAAGTGCCTCGTACGCGTCGTAGCGCCCGGGCGTCACTTGGCGCAGCATGTGCTCGACCTGCCCGGCCGCCGCGGTGCCTGACGCACTCACCTGGTCCCGCCCCTCTTCGACTCCACTGTGTCGGCCCGCCGCGCCCCCGGCCTCCGGGCGCGGCCCGATGCCGAGGCACCAGCCATGAAACCAGCTTATGCGCCGGTCCTGACACCGGCTTGACACCACGGGCCGGATCCGCGCGGTCCGGTTCCGGGGCCCCGGAACCCGTCCTAGCGGTCCGCCCGCCGGTAGAACGGCCGGACCTTCTCCCGCATCCAGTCGCCCACCGGGTCCTGTGCCACGTCGAGCAGGACGAGATTGACCGGCCAGGGCACCTCGACCCGGCCGAGGGCGCGGCCGAGGGCGTCCATCGGGGCGTTGCGGCCCGCGCCGTCCCAGGTGGAGAACTCGACGCCGATGAACAGGACGGGGTCCTCGCCCTCGATGCTGGCCAGGGCCCGGCGCGCGGTGAGCACGACGCCGCTCTCCTCGAACTCGCCGGCCGCCGCGGAGAGGAAGTCGACGGGCTCCTCCTGCCAGTCCGGCTCGTACAGCCGGACCCGGCCGCCGCTGGCCGGGCCGTCCAGCGGGGTGCGTCCGGCCCGGCAGAGCTCGGCCACGGCGGGCGGCGGCAGCGGCATCCCGACCGCGCCGCCCGGGTTCACGGCGATGCCGAGCTGCGGGGGCAGTCCGCGGGCGAAGTCGCGGGCGGGCGCGACGGTGAAGGACATGTGGGCGCCGACGCAGGCGAGGAACTGCTGCTCGGAGCTGAACACGGGGACGTACGGGGCGCCGTCGATCTCCACCGTCGGCAGGTCGAGGGCCGGGGAGTCCGGTCCGCCGCCGTTGGGCAGGGGCACCCAGACCTGGTTGCGTCCGAGCACCTCGACGAGCCGTCCGCCCGCCTCCGGGCTGCCCACCGAGGCCATCAGCACCTCTTCGAGCTCGTTGGCCGGCCATCCGCCCTGCGGATGGGACTGGACCTGCGCCGGAATGTCCACTGCTTCCCCTTCTTGCCCGAGCCTTCCGGCAGAAGGTTAACGCCCGCCGCCGCGACCGCCCCGATCCCTCGAACGTCCGGCCGACCGGCCCGTCGGCGTCCCTCCTCCGTCGCCCCGGCGGCCCCGGCTCCCCTCCGCCGCCTCCGGTCGCTCAGCCGCCGGGCTCGGTGAACCCGATCCGGTCCAGCCTCCCCGCCGCCTCCCGGTCCAGCAGCACCGCCGAGGCACAGCCGGGCGGCAGCAGGCCGGCCTCGGTGGCCCGCAGCAGCCGGGCGACGGCCCTGCGGTGCCGGGCGAACGCGTAGCCGGACACCCCGCGCCCGCGCTCCCGCTGGCCCTCCCGCGCCGTCTGCGGCGTGACGTCGAGCAGGATCAGGTGCAGGCCGCGGCCCCGGCGCCGGGCGTCCCGGGCCAGCCAGCCGCGCACCCAGGACTGGGTTCCGCAGTCGTGGACGACGACGGACTTCCCCGAGCGCAGCGCCCGTCGCAGCCCCCAGTAGTGGGCGGCGCGGACGAGCGGCCGGTAGAGGGCGTACGGGAGTAAGCGGGGCATCATCCCCGCCCAGCGGTCGCGGGTGTCCTGCGAGTCGATCGCGTGTGCCGCCGTCACCGCCCGCCGGATGAGCGTCGACTTGCCGCTGCCCGGCAGCCCGGAGACCACCACCACGTCGCCCGGCGCGAAGTCCAGGGCGCGCGGGCCGCCCCCCGTCCGCTCCCGCAGGTCCCGCACGACGGGCGCGTGCGGGCCGAGCGCCTCCCTGACCGGGGCTCCCGGCTGTGCGGGCATCGCTCCGTGCGCGGTGCCCGCGGTCGTCGCGTATCGCCGCAACGTCATCACCCTCCCCCTGTACGGGTCCCCCACGTATGCCCTTGAAGTGTAAAGAAAAGGTAATGCGGCACAACTGTCCGCACCGCCGGATCCCGCGGAGGGACCGACGCCCCACTCCGGGCCGATGCGTGCGATGATGACCCGGCCAACTACATACAGGCCGTTTGAATCCGCGCGGGAGAGTTCCGGTCACCGCGTGTGCCGGGCGCCGAAGGAGCAAGTTCCTCCCTTGAATCTCTCAGGCCCCGTACCGTGCGGATGAGGCAGATCTGAAAAGCGGGCCGCCCTGCGGCTCCACCCAAGGTGCAAGCCGCCCCCGTTCAGGGGCTCCCGGCGAACCTCTCAGGTTCCGATGACAGATGGGGAGGGATCGTCCTCGTCGTCATGCCCCGGGAGTCACATCCATGAGCACCGCCCCCCGTCTCACCGCCCTCGATGCCCTGCACCGTTCGCTGGGTGCGACCATGACCGATTTCGCCGGCTGGGACATGCCCCTGCGCTACGGCAGCGAGCGCGACGAGCACAACGCGGTCCGCACCCGGGCCGGTCTCTTCGACCTGTCGCACATGGGCGAGATCACCGTCACCGGTCCCGAGGCCGCGGCCTTCCTGAACTTCGCGCTGGTCGGCAACATCGGCACCGTCGCCACGGGCCGCGCCCGCTACACGATGATCTGCGCCGAGGACGGCGGCATCCTGGACGACCTGATCGTCTACCGGCTCGGGGAGACCGAGTATCTGGTCGTCGCGAACGCCGGCAACGCCCAGATCGTGCTGGACGCGCTGACCGCGCGGGCCGAGGGCTTCGACGCCGAGGTGCGCGACGACCGCGACGCCTACGCGCTGCTCGCCGTCCAGGGCCCGGAGTCCCCCGCCATCCTGGCCTCCGTCACCGACGCCGACCTGGACAGCCTGAAGTACTACGCCGGTCTGCCCGGCACCGTCGCCGGTGTCCCCGCGCTGATCGCCCGCACCGGCTACACCGGCGAGGACGGCTTCGAGCTGTTCGTCGCCCCCGAGCACGCCGAGCAGCTGTGGAAGGCGCTGACCGAGGCGGGCGCCTCCCGCGGCCTGATCCCGTGCGGGCTCTCCTGCCGCGACACGCTGCGCCTGGAGGCCGGCATGCCGCTGTACGGGCACGAGCTGACCACGGCTCTGACCCCGTTCGACGCCGGTCTCGGCCGGGTCGTGAAGTTCGAGAAGGAGGGCGACTTCGTCGGCCGCAAGGCCCTGGAGGCCGCCGCCGGGCGCGCCGAGACCGCCCCGCCGCGCAAGCTGGTCGGGCTGGTCGCCGAGGGCCGCCGGGTGCCCCGCGCCGGCTTCTCCGTCGTCGCCGACGGCCAGGTCATCGGCGAGGTCACCTCCGGCGCCCCGTCGCCCACCCTCGGCAAGCCGATCGCCATGGCGTACGTGGACGCCGCGCACGCCGCGCCCGGCACCGCGGGCGTCGGAGTGGACATCCGGGGCACCCACGAGCCGTACGAGGTCGTGGCCCTGCCGTTCTACAAGCGCCGGAAGTGACCCCCGCACCTCCTCAAAAGTGACGTATTCGCGTCTCACGTCTTAAGACCACCGTTCAACAGCACTCCCCCGCGTACAGGAGAATTCAGGTCATGAGCAACCCCCAGCAGCTGCGTTACAGCAAGGAGCACGAGTGGCTGTCGGCCGTCGAGGACGGTGTGGCCACGATCGGCATCACCGAGTTCGCCGCCAACGCGCTCGGCGACGTCGTCTACGCCCAGCTCCCGGAGGTCGGTGACACGGTGACCGCGGGCGAGACCTGCGGCGAGCTGGAGTCGACCAAGTCCGTCAGCGACCTGTACTCCCCGGTGACCGGCGAGGTCACCGAGGCGAACCAGGACGTCGTGGACGACCCGTCGCTGGTGAACTCCGCCCCCTTCGAGGGCGGCTGGCTGTTCAAGGTGCGCGTCGCGGAGGAGCCGGAGGACCTGCTCTCCGCCGACGAGTACACCGAGTTCTCCGGCAACTAAAGAGACCCCAAGGGACCATCTGATGTCGCTTCTCAACTCCTCCCTCCACGAGCTGGACCCGGACGTCGCCGCCGCCGTCGACGCCGAGCTCCACCGACAGCAGTCCACCCTCGAAATGATCGCCTCGGAGAACTTCGCTCCGGTCGCGGTCATGGAGGCCCAGGGCTCCGTCCTCACCAACAAGTACGCCGAGGGCTACCCCGGCCGCCGCTACTACGGCGGCTGCGAGCACGTCGACGTCGTCGAGCAGATCGCCATCGACCGGATCAAGGCGCTGTTCGGCGCCGAGGCCGCGAACGTCCAGCCGCACTCCGGTGCGCAGGCCAACGCCGCCGCGATGTTCGCGCTGCTGAAGCCGGGCGACACGATCATGGGCCTGAACCTGGCCCACGGCGGTCACCTGACCCACGGCATGAAGATCAACTTCTCCGGCAAGCTCTACAACGTGGTCCCCTACCACGTCGACGAGACCGGCGTCGTGGACATGGCCGAGGTCGAGCGGCTGGCCAAGGAGTCCAAGCCGAAGCTGATCGTCGCCGGCTGGTCCGCGTACCCCCGTCAGCTGGACTTCGCCGCGTTCCGCCGGATCGCGGACGAGGTCGGCGCGTACCTGATGGTCGACATGGCGCACTTCGCCGGTCTGGTGGCCGCGGGCCTGCACCCCAACCCGGTGCCGCACGCCCACGTCGTCACCACCACCACGCACAAGACCCTCGGCGGTCCGCGCGGCGGTGTCATCCTGTCGACGCAGGAGCTGGCCAAGAAGATCAACTCCGCGGTCTTCCCGGGCCAGCAGGGCGGTCCGCTGGAGCACGTGATCGCGGCCAAGGCGGTCTCCTTCAAGGTCGCGGCCTCCGAGGAGTTCAAGGAGCGCCAGCAGCGCACCCTGGAGGGTGCCCGCATCCTCGCCGAGCGCCTGGTGCAGCCGGACGTCACCGAGGTCGGCGTCTCCGTGCTGTCCGGCGGCACGGACGTGCACCTGGTCCTCGTCGACCTGCGCGACTCCGAGCTGGACGGCCAGCAGGCCGAGGACCGGCTCCACGAGATCGGCATCACGGTCAACCGGAACGCCGTCCCGAACGACCCGCGCCCGCCGATGGTCACCTCGGGCCTGCGGATCGGCACGCCGGCCCTGGCCACCCGCGGTTTCGGGGCCGAGGACTTCACCGAGGTCGCGGAGATCATCGCGGCCGCGCTCAAGCCGTCCTACGACGCGGACGCGCTGAAGGCCCGGGTCGTCGCACTGGCCGAGAAGTTCCCGCTGTACTCCGGTCTGAAGTAGTCCGGACGAGTTCTGGTAACACGCCGGAACGGGGCATCGCGCACACTGGTCGGTGAGCGCGGTGCCCCATCCCATGCCCCGCCGCCCTGCGGACCGGCCGGCCCGTACCCGCACCACCCGGCAGACAACGACGTCTACCAACCCTGAGGAGTCACCCGTGGCCATCTCGGTCTTCGACCTGTTCTCGATCGGCATCGGCCCGTCCAGCTCCCATACGGTCGGCCCGATGCGCGCCGCCCGCATGTTCGCGCGCCGGCTGAAGAACGACGGGCTGATCGCCCACACCGCCTCCATACGGGCCGAGCTCTACGGCTCGCTCGGGGCGACCGGGCACGGCCACGGCACGCCCAAGGCGGTCCTGCTCGGTCTGGAGGGCGAGTCGCCCCGCACCGTCGACGTGGAGAGCGCCGACGAGCGGGTGGAGCACATCCGTGCCACCGGCCGGATCAACCTCCTCGGCATGCACGAGATCGCCTTCGACGCCGACGAGCAGCTGGTCCTGCACCGCCGCAAGGCACTGCCGTACCACGCCAACGGCATGACGGTCAGCGCCTTCGACCACGACGGCGGGACGCTGCTGCACAAGACGTACTACTCGGTCGGCGGCGGCTTCGTCGTCGACGAGGACGCGGTGGGCGAGGACCGGATCGTCCTCGACGACACCGTGCTGAAGCACCCCTTCCGCACCGGCGACGAGCTGCTGCGGCTCTCCCGGGACACCGGCCTGTCCATCTCCTCGCTGATGCTGGAGAACGAGAGGGCCTGGCGCACCGAGGACGAGATCCGCTCGGGCCTGCTGGACATCTGGCGCGTCATGCAGGCCTGCGTCTCGCGCGGCATGGCCCGCGAGGGCATCCTGCCCGGCGGCCTCAAGGTCCGCCGCCGCGCCGCGAACACCGCCCGCCAGCTGCGCGCCGAGGGCGACCCGCAGACCCACGCGATGGAGTGGATCACCCTCTACGCGATGGCGGTCAACGAGGAGAACGCGGCGGGCGGCCGGGTCGTCACCGCGCCGACCAACGGCGCCGCGGGCATCATCCCGGCCGTGCTGCACTACTACATGAACTTCGCGGCCGGCGGCGCCACCGAGGCGGAGAAGGAGGACGGGGTCGTCCGCTTCCTCCTCGCCGCCGGGGCCATCGGCATGCTCTTCAAGGAGAACGCCTCCATCTCCGGCGCCGAGGTCGGCTGCCAGGGCGAGGTCGGCTCCGCCTGCTCCATGGCCGCGGGCGCCCTCGCCGAGGTCCTCGGCGGCACCCCCGAGCAGGTCGAGAACGCCGCCGAGATCGGCATGGAGCACAACCTCGGCCTGACCTGCGACCCGGTCGGCGGGCTCGTCCAGATCCCCTGCATCGAGCGCAACGGCATGGCCGCGGTCAAGGCCGTCACGGCGGCGAAGATGGCGCTGCGCGGCGACGGCAGTCACAAGGTCTCCCTCGACAAGGTCATCAAGACCATGAAGGAGACGGGCGCGGACATGTCCGTGAAGTACAAGGAGACCGCGCGCGGCGGTCTCGCGGTGAACATCATCGAGTGCTGAGAGCCGCGGGCCCGCCCGCGCGGCGGCCCGCGGTCTCCCCGGTCCGCCGCGCGGGCGCCCGCGGTCACGGCACCGGGCGGCCCCGCAGCGTCACCCCGTACCTCGTGCGCAGCCGGACGATCTCCCACCACGCCACCGCCGACACCGATGCCGGGCCGCCGATCAGGGCGCAGATCTGGATGAGCGGCGGCCCCGGCGGCATGCCGCCCATGGCCAGGTTGACGGCCGCCAGTTCCCACACCAGCACGCCCGTCAGCAGGGCCGGGAGCGCGGCATGCACCTCGGAGGTGCCGAACACGGTGCGGACCACCGTCCCCGAGGCGAACAGGACGAAGAAGAACGCCCAGATCACCAGGGCGAGCAGGGGGAACGTGACGAGCGGGGTGAACCAGTAGTCCTCCATGCTCTCGCCGACGAGCACCATGACCGCGAAGAGCAGCGGCACGGCCGTGAACGCGCCGAAGTACCGGAGGGCCAGCCGCATGGCGGGGCGCAGCCGGGCCCGCATGCCCGCCCGGGCGGTCACGGGCACCATCCGGAACAGGGCCGTGATCACCAGGGGTGCGGTGAACAGCAGCAGCCACGGGGTGACGGCGAGCCGGAAGGCGTACTGCTCCTGCACCTCCTCGAAGTCCGCCGCGGTGCCGTAGAGGACGAGGATCAGCAGGGACATGGCCAGTGCGGTCCAGGCCCTGATCTTCTGCACCCGCATCACCTGCGGGTCCACGATGCGCCGGTGGGCGTGCGGGGGGAACCTCAGATGTGCCTGCCGGCGGGCCGAGCGGGCCAGCGGATAGGACACCAGCAGGACCACCGCGAAGGGCAGGAAGCAGAAGATGAGCAGGGCCCACACGCACCCGTGGACGGGCAGCCGGCGCAGCAGCTCCGCCAGCGGGGGCCAGTCGCCCTCGCGGAGCTCCTGCCACAGCGAGCGGGGCGGTCCGTAGGGACCGTACGGCGGCTGTCCCGGGGGCGGGTACGGCCCCGGGTACGGGTAGGGGAACGGAGGGGGGCCGGGCTGCGGCGGCACGCCGGGCGGCGGGGGCGGCTGCCCTCCGTTCGGCTGCCATGCCGGGCCGTACGGATTGTGTCCCCCGAAAGTCACGCCGTTTTCCTTCCTGAGCCGTGGGAAGCATGTGGTGCGGAACGATCCTGGCGGTTCCTCGCCCCCAGTCAACATCCGACGCCACGGCCGGACACGCGGTTGCGCGCGGACGCCCGGCAACCGCCCCGAAAACGCCCTGCCCGTGCCCCGCCGGCCCTGGCAGGATCACCGCATGCGAACCGTGTACGCACTCCTGGTGGGCATCGACGACTATCCGGACAAGCCGCTGAGTGGCTGTGTCAACGACGTGACGGAGGCGGAGAGTTGGCTGCGCGAACAGGGCGGCCAGAGGGTCTCGGTCCGGCGACTGCGCAACGCGGAGGCGACCAGGGCGGCCGTGGTCGACGGCATCGGGACGCACCTTGGGCGCAGCGGTCCGGGGGACACCGCGCTGTTGTGGTTCAGCGGGCACGGCAGCGAGCACGAGAGCGACGACCCCCGGACGGCGACCGGCATGAGCCAGGCACTCGTGTGCTCCGACAGCCTCGACGAGGGCGGGCAGCCGCTGCTCCGGGACACCGAACTCGGCGCTCTCCTCGACGGGATCGCGGCGGGCGGCGCCCATGTCGTGGCCGTCCTCGACTGCTGCCACGCCGGCGGCGCGAGCCGCAAGCCGCCGCCCGGTACGCGCTCGCGGGGTGTGGTCTGGCGGCCGTGGTGGCGCACGGACGGCACGCGGGCCGTGGGGGCGTCGGGGACCGTGGGGGCGGGTTCCCGCCGGCACGTGCTGCTCGCCGCGTGCCGGGAGCAGGAGTCCGCGTACGAGGCGCTGGTCGACGGCAGACACCACGGGTACTTCAGTCATTCGCTGGTGCACGTGCTGCGCCGGCTCGGTCCGGCCGCCGCGTACGGGAAGGTGCACTCCCTCGTCGAGGAGCGGGTGCGCAGCCGGCAGCCCACGCAACATCCCGAGCTGCACAGTTCGGATCTGCGCGGTCCGGAGCACCTGCGTTTCCTGCACGGCGACGCGCTGCCCGTGCCTCCGTTCCTGCTCCGGCACACGGTGTCGGGGTGGGAGGTCAACTGCGGCTCCGCGCACGGGCTCCGGTCCGCGGGGGCCGAGTTCGCCCTGGTCGACGAGGACGGTGCCCGGCGGGCCGGCGGGCCGCGGACGGTGGCCGTGCGGACGGTGCGTCCCGAGTCGGCGCTGGTGGAACCGGTCGGCTGGGTGCCGGGGCCGGGCGATCTCACGACGGTGCACGGGGTGACGCCGTCGGCGCCGGCGTTCCCCCCGGCCGCGGTGACGGTCGTCGGGGATCCCGCCGCCGTCGGCATGATGAGGGCTGCGATGGAGGGCGCGCCGATGCTGTCCACCGGTGGGGAAGGGCTGTCGCTGCGGCTGGAGGTCGGGGCGGGCACGGCCCGGGTGACCGGGGGCGACGGGCATCCGGTCGCCCCGCTGCCGCTGCGGTCACCGGCCGACGCCGCCCGGGTGGCCGACTGCCTGTCCCACATCGCGCGTTGGCACCTGCTGAAGAACCTGGAGAACCCCGACCCGTGGCTGTCCTCGCTGGTGCGGGTGACGGTCGAACCGCTGGTCGGCGACCTCCGGCACACGGCTGGGGGCGAGATCGTGTGTTCGTACACGCCGGACGGCCGGGAACCGCAGGTGATGGTGCGGGTCCACAACGACTCCCCGCTCATGCTGTGGGGCGTGCTGCTCGATCTGGCGGACGACTACGAATCGTCGACCGGCCTGTTCGAGGGCGACTTCGTGGCGTCCGGGCACGCGGGGACGGCGCGGCGCGGCGAACCGGTGTGGCTGCGGCTGCCGCCCGGCCGTTCCCTGGTGCGGGGCTCGTTCGCCCGGGACTGGCTGCGGCTGATCGTCGCCGAGAACGAGCTGAACGTCGCCCCGTTCCGGTTGCCGGCCTGGTCCCCGGACGGGGCGGGTGCGGGGCGCGGTGGCGCGGACCCGGAGAACGGGGGCAGGTTGCTGCGGCTGGTTCCGCCGGGTTCCCGGACCGCGGGCGGACCGGCCCACGACGTGGGCCGGTGGGGCACCGCAGTGGTGGCGATCCGCACCGAGCTGCCCTGACATCACCGGCCGAGGTGGGTGAACCCGGCCCAGCCGGTCGGATCGGCGGCGTCGATCAGCGGAACCCGTGCCGCCATGTCCGCGGGCATCCCGGCCGGTGTCCTGCGGTTCTTGTCGAGCATCCACAACTGGGCGTCGCGCAGGGCCTGTCCGGGGGT
The DNA here is from genome assembly GCF_042889165.1 of Streptomyces sp. NPDC002669. Taxonomy (NCBI): domain Bacteria; kingdom Bacillati; phylum Actinomycetota; class Actinomycetes; order Kitasatosporales; family Streptomycetaceae; genus Streptomyces; species Streptomyces sp. NPDC002669. The sequence continues at coordinate 128,128 of NZ_JBIAQQ010000025.1, forward strand.
CCGGCGCTCGCGGCGCATGTAGTGGTGGGTCATGTACATCAGTACGGACGTGGCCTCGTCCGGCACCGGCCACAGGGAGCCGAGCACCGAGCGCGCCCCCGCCACGAGGAACGCGGTGGACAGGCTGTACGCCTCGTCGTGGCCGTGCCCGGACACGTTGGTGCTGCACGCCGCGAGCACCACGAGTTCCAGGTGGCGGTACCGGGCGGTGCCCTCGGTCAGTTCCTCGGCGTTCAGGTCGCCGCCGGACAGTTTGAGGTACGCGCTGTTGCGGCCTCCCCGGCGCACCTCGCCGTGGCAGGCCAGGTGCAGCATCCCGCCGTGCTGCCGGCCCAGCCAGTCGAGCACGGCGGCGGGCGTGGCGGTGCCGGGGCCGAGGAACTCTCCGTCCGGGTAGAACGTGCGGAAGATCGCTTCGGCCTCCTTGCCCGCGTGGTACAGATCGCGGGTCGGGTCGCCGACGACGAGGGCCTGCCGGACGCCGGCGGAGGGCCGGCCGGCCACCTCGCACAGCAGGCGGGCGGAGGGGGTGTACGAGATCTCCGCCTCGTGGCACGCGTACCGCGGTGTGCCACGGCGGTCGGGCAGGCGCGCGGCGTGCCAGGGCACGGCGCCCAGCTCCGCCATCGGCACCAGCACCACGGCCGGGGGCCGGCCCGGCCCGCCGGACAGTGCCTTGAGCAGGGGCCCCATCACCGCCCGTCCCGCCCATGCGCACAGCCGCTCCAGCACGGCGCGGCCCTCGTCCGGGGTGGGCGGCTGCGGCCGGGACGCGCTCGCGGTGGGCGGTCCGCCCGCGGTGCGGCCGGGTGACCCGATGGCTTGATACTCCGTCAGAGGGCTTGCGGAGAGGGTGAGTTCGGGAAGGCGAAGGGTCTTGGTGGTGCCGTCGGCACGGATGATCAGCGCCGTTCCGGGCACGCCGTCGCCGCCGGGCACCAGGTAGACCAGCGCGGCACGGTCCATGGCGCGCAGCGCCCGGCCGATGTCCGCGAGCTCGGGGACGTCCAGCAGTTGCCGCCGGTGCGGGGAGGCGGCGAGGGCCTGGAGCACCCGGCGCCGCAGCCGGCTGGAGGGGCCCTGGGCCGCGCGCGGGGCGGGCACGACGGCCCCCGGCTCCGGGTCGGGCGCGGCGCCGCCCGCGGCCCGCCACTCGTCGGCCAGGTCGTCCTGGCCGAGGGCGTGCAGCATGCCGGGGACGGTCGTGGCGACGGTCGCCGCGTGCAGGACGAGGCCGCGCCCGGCGTCCAGGGCGCGTACGGCCTCGTCGTGGACGCCGTCGGCCAGGCACCAGCGGGCCACGTCGAGCGCCTGCTCACCGGCCCGGCGGCCGGTCTCGGCGGCGTGCGCGGTACCGGACTGGAGCAGGACGCCCCAGGTGGCGGCGCGCAGGGCGTCGAGGCCGATGCGGCGGGCCTCGGCGTGGTTGAGGCGGGTGGCCCGGGCGCCGAGCACCTGGTTGTCGGCGCGGACCCGGTAGCCGGAGGCCAGGGACATCCCGAGGGAGTTCCACAACGGGTGCGCCGGGCCGCCGGCCAGGCGCCGGGTGTGCTTCAGCCAGGAGATGCCCTGGTCGATGTGGCCGGGGCGGTCGGCGGGCGGGACCGACGCCGTCCCGCCGAGCATGAGGTGGGCGGAGCCGAGCACCTGGGCATTGCGGAGCCAGCGCTCGTCGTCGGGTTCGAGGAGGTCCAGGGCGTCGTGGAGCAGTTCCATGGCCTCGACGGCGCCCCGGGCGTTGCCCGCGAGCAGGGCCCTGCCGACGCTGCTGATGCCCGCCTCGCCGAGCCGGTCGGCCCGCCCCTCGCGCGGCAGCAGCGCGACCTGCCGCCGCACCTCGTCCAGGTCGGGGGTGGCCACCATGCCGGAGGAGTCGGGCAGGAACCGTCCGGTGCGCCGGGCGCGCAGGATCTCCAGGTTGGCCCGGGCGACGTCGAGGTTGGACTCCATCCCGAGCCGGTCCATGTGGTCGGGAGGCAGCTGCGCGACGACGGCCTCCAACTCGCCGATGTGCCGGGCCAGTGCGGTCTCGTCCTCGCGCCGGGTGGCCTGGTGCGAGCGGAACACGGCGAGTTGCCCGTCGATCCCGAGGCGCGTCCCGGCGTCGAAGGCCGGCGAGTCCCTCAGCCGGGCCATGTCCTCCACGGCCGAGTCGAAGTCGTCCTCGCCGCCGCCGTTCTGGGCGAGGTGGGCGCGGAGTCCGGCGTGGGCCAGGTCGAGCGCGTCGCGTTGCGGACTGTCGGCCGGGAAGGCGGCGCGGGACTGCTCGATCCGGGCGAGCGCCGTCTCCATGTCGGCGGGGTCCTCGATCCGTTGCAGCCCGGAGGTGCTGCCGATGGTCGTGACCGTGGCCCGCCACTGGCCGTCCGGGCCGTGGGCGTCGGCCTCCGCCATGAGCTCGTCCAGCTGCCGCTGGTCGCCGACGTGTTGGTGGTACCGCAGCATCGGCAGGACGGAGAGGATCTGCCCGGCGCGCATGCCCGACAGCGCGGTGCCGCGCGGAAGGTTGCTCCAGTCGGTGTGGAGCCGCTCCCATGCCTCCTCGGCGGTGGCGCAGCCGAGCCGGTCGAGGACCAGGTCGGCGACCTTGGTGAGGTCCTGGGCGGCGGTCCTGCCCCCGGTCAGCGACTGCTGGATCTCGTACATGATCGACTGGAGGTCGTACGGCTTCGCCTGCATGTCTAGAGCATCCGTCCCTGCTGTCGTGGCGCGGTCCGCGTGCGGTACGGGGCGAGGACCCCGTTCAGCCACTGCTCGCCGTCCTCGGTGCCGAAGTCGATCCGGGCGGCGCCGGTGGGTTCGAGGGGCGGTTCGCCGCACCGGTCCTGGAACAGGACCGCCACCCGGTCGGCGGGCTCCCGTTTGGAGGGCCAGACGAAGCCCTGGGCCCAGGGGGCGGTCCGGCGGCGGATCCAGTGGCCCCAGTCGCGGGTCTGCGGGTAGTCCGCGCCCTCGGCGTGCACCAGCCACGAGTCCTGCGCGACCGCCGCCAGGTCCCTGCCGGACATCAGCGGCACCACGTCCACGTCGGTGGCCAGGCGCAGGAAGGACAGGCTGCGGTCCTCGAAGGAGGCGCGCGGGAGCAGGCGCGTGCCGCCGTCGCCGTCGAAGGGGATCGAGCGCAGCAGCACCTCGCACACGGCGGCGCCGACGCCGAACCCGATGTAGAGGAAGCCGTACGTGTCGTACGGGGTGCTGTCGAAGCGTCCGCCGTAGTAGAAGGCGTGCGCGGGCCGGGGGTTGAAGGCGAGCGCGTCCCGGTGGGTGCTGTGGACGCGGTGGACGGGGGTGCCCGCGGGCAGGGTGACGCGCTCCGGCTCGCCGGGCAGTTGTTCGGGGGGCGGGTACTTGGGCACGGTCTACCACTCCCCGCCCGTGACGGTGAGCGTGCGTGCCGCGCCCAGGATTTCGGGGTCCCGGCCCTGCCCGAGGAGGCGGGCGGGGGCGGTGCCCGTCCACGCGTTCGCGGAGAGCCACCAGTCGGCAACGCCCCAGGGGTCCCGGTCGGCGTGCAGTACGTCGGCCACCTCCAGGACGACCTGCCACGGCATGGTTCCGGCCTCGAACTGGAAGGCGGGTAGCTGCCGTTCGCCGTTCTCCCGGGTCAGGACGATCAACCGGGGATCGACGGCCCCCGTCCCGGGCGGGCTCGCCGCCGGGGCCCGCAGCAGCCGTTCGCGGACCGGGCCGAGGAGCGGGCCGACCATCGGGTTGTCGTCGATCACGAGCATGCAGAGGTCCATGGCGTCGAAGCCCTGGTGGACGGCGGACGGCGAGGTGCCCACGAACCGTCCCGGGCCGCCGTCGCCGCTCAGCCGGGCCGCCTCGCCGGCCGGCAGCGCGGCGAGCACGGCCCGTACCGCCCGGTCCGCCGCGCCGTGACCGGCCTCCTCGTGGTCGCGGGCGTCCGGGGCGGGCGCTCCCAGGGCGGTGCGCACCTCGGTCAGCAGGGCGCGCAGTTCCGGGTGCGCGCCGGGGGCGAGCAGCGGTCCGAGCCGGGGCCAGTCCGCCGCGACGGCGGCGAGCAGCGCGAAGGGGTTCATCCGCATCCATGTCCTTTCCCACCGTCGGTGCCGGCCGGTGGGCCGGGGTCGGTCCGGCCGCCGAGCACCTCCGTCACCAGGTCCGCCACCAGTGGCCGGCGGACGACCAGGTGCAGTTCGCGCTCCCGGTCGAAGTCCGCCACGAGGGCCGTCCACAGGGCGCTGACGCTGTTCTCCGGGGTCAGCCCGCCGCGTCCCGCGCCGAGGAGCGGGAAGCAGACGGACCGCAGCGGCGGGGTGTGGGCGTCGCGTTCCTCCGACATCAGGGCGAGGGCGCGGGCGGCCGCGGCGGCGACGTTCTGCGGGGTGACCTCGTAGTCGTTGGTGCCGGGTCTCGGGACGGCGACCACCGCGTGGTAGATGCGCCGGACGCCCTGTCGCGCCAGGGCGCCCGGCCCGGTGGGCGCGACCGTCCCGGGCAGGACCGGGCGGTGCCGCACGCCGTGCTTCCCGCGCCATTGGGCCAGGTCGTCGTGGACGGGGTCCTCGACCACGTCGCCCGCGGCGTCGCGCACCGCCCCCGCCCGGCGCAGCGACGCCGACACGGACGCCTTGTACATCTCCGGGAGTCCCAGGTGCGTGTTGCTCGGGGAGACGATCACGTCCACGTTCCGCAGGAGTTCGACGGGGTGGATGTGCAGGGTGATGGTCAGCGGTCTCCCGGACCGGGCCAGACGCAGGGTGCGGTGCTGGAGGTGCGGGGCCGGCATGCCGTCGGTCCGCGCGGCGTCCCGGTTCCCGGTGCCGGCGATCCAGCACACCCACTCGGCGATCTGGCCGAGGACCATCTCCTCCTGGCTCTTGCGGAAGCGCTCCACGCTGAGGCCGTACACCTGGGCGGCGAGGCGGCGCCGGTCGGCGGCCGCGCGGTCGCGCATGCCGGACGCCAGTCCGAGCGTGCGCTCGGCCGCCTCCTGGAGATCGCCGCCGCCCAGCCGCGAGACGGCCGTCCGCAGCAGGTTCTCGACCTCGACGGGCCAGGCGTCGGTCACGGCACCCGGCACCGACGCGGCGGCCCTGCGCAGCAGGGGCAGGTCGAGCCCTCGGAGCCGTACCAGCCCCTCCAGGCGGACCATCTTCACCTCCTGCAAAACCGACGCAACGTCAAATGGTCCGGCACGAGTTGACATGGGCCCATGATCGTGCGGCGGCAACGGCATCACAAGGCTGGGCCGGGCCGCCCGTTCACGTTAGGCGCCGGCGAGGTGCCCGCCGGGCCGGCCGCGGGTCGGCTTCGGGTCGTCGTCGGGTCGGGCGGGGCCGGGCCCCTCGGGAGCCCGGGGCGCCGCCCCGGGCCGGCCTCAGCGCAGGTGCACCGGCAGCGACTCGATCCCGTACACGATCGACACCTTGCGGAAGGACAGGTCCTGCGGCGGGACGGCGAGCCGCATCCCGGGGAACCGCCGCACCAGGGCCGGGTAGGCCGCGCGCAGTTCCATGCGGGCCAGTTCGGCGCCCACGCAGCGGTGGATGCCGTGACCGAAGGCGAGGTGGCTCGCGGAGGGGACCCGGTCCAGGTCGAAGCGCCCGTCGTCCTCGACGTACGACGCGTCGCGGTTGGCGCCGCTCAGCGAGCAGAGCACCATGTCGCCCCGGGGAATGGTCACGCCGCCTATCTCCATGTCCCGGCGGGCGAACCGGGGGAAGGCGATCTGCACGGCGGACAGGTAGCGCAGCGCCTCCTCGACGAAAGGCGCGACCGCGGTGTCGTCCGTGCGTATTCGGTCGAACACGTCCCGGTCCCGGAGGAGTACGAGGGAGCCGAGGGCGATCGTGCTGGCGGTCGTCTCGAACCCGCCGGTGAGCACCCCGTCGGCGAGACCCGCGAGCTCCTCGTCGTCCACGTCGTCACCGTGCTCCCGCACGATCATGCCGAGCAGGCCGTCGCCCGGATTCTTCCGCTGTGCCTCGACGACGCCCCTGAAGTACTCCAGCGACTCCGACATCGCACCGAACGGCGCGGTCGCGTCGCCGAACAGGTCGAACCGGTCCATGGCCAGTTTCTGGAAGTCGTGACGGTCCTCGTACGGCACGCCGAGCAGTTCGCAGATCGTGAGGGAGGGGATCGGCAGCGCGAACGCCTGCACCAGGTCGACCGGGCCGGGCGAGGCCGCCATCGCGTCCAGGCGCTCCTCGATGATGGCGTCGATCCGGGGCGTCAGGCGCCGCAGCCGGCGCATCGTGAACTCCGGGGTGAGGATGCGGCGCAGCCGGGTGTGCACCGGGGGGTCGTTGAACCCGAGCCCGCCGGGACTCTGCTCGGCCGCCACCCCGGCGTTCGTCGCGAGGTGGGCGAAGTCGGTGCTGAACCCGTCGGCCGAGCCGAGGACCGCCTTCGACTCCTCGTATCCGCTGACCACCCAGGCGTCCATGCCGAACGGCAACGACACTTTGGAGACCGGCCTCTTCGCCCGGGTCCTGGCCAGTTTGTCCACCGGGTCCAGGCCGTCCCTGCGCATCATCATCAGCAGGTCGTCGGGGAGCAGCCTGATCGTGGAGGGTCCGATTCCGTACTTCTGGATCCTGGACAGATAGGCGCGCCCGATCCGGGCGGTGATGCGGGAGCGGAATGTCGTGGTCAATCTGCACTCCATGAGTCGTCGCGCGGTCCGCACACACGGTGCGGACGGGAGAGGGTTGTGCAGCAGGCGCGGATGTGAATACTGGCCGGCGGCGACACGGCTTGTGCCAGACCGCATTCTGTCGCAGATCGGGAGCAAGCAGAGCCTCCGAAGCAGCCGGTGACGTGGCATGCGCCACCACTGCCGCCCCCACGATGGTCGTGATCATGATCACGGCACCAGGGCCGGATGGGCCCCCCGGAAGGATGCCGCCACCGGCGGGGCCGCCCCTCCCGTCGCTCCGGCCAAGTACCGCACATCCGACTCTCATTGCGCACAGCGGACGACTGTCTCCTCTGTCACAGCCTGTCCACAGCCCCGGGATCCCGATTGCCTCCGACCCCGTCGAATTGATAGGCATGACGAAACATGTGTTCACGCAGCCTGGCAGGGGGATCGAATGAAGTTCGACATGGGGGCGCAGGTTCTGACGACTCTGTCGTCGAAGTCTCGTGGGTCGAGTGACGACCTGGGGGTGCTGATCCGTCAGCTGCTTCAGGCGGCGGCCCCGCTGGAGGGGAAGTTCCACGGTTCGGGGCGGGTGGCGTTCGACTCGTTCAAGAACCGGTCGGACGAGATCACGGCGGCGCTGAACGGTTCGCTGGCGGCTCTCCTGGGCGGTCAGTCCGGGATGGAGTCCGCGTTCGGTTCGGGTGACCAGGAGCAGGGCGACAACGCGCGGCAGCAGATGTCGAGCGCGAACTTCGACGCGGCGCGCTTCGGCGCCCGCTGACGAGGGCAGGACTCCGGTCCGTCCCGATCCGTTCCATTCCGGTTCGCTCCGTTCCGTCCCGTTCCGCAACAGCCCGTTTCACCACGGCCTGTTCCGCTCCGGCCCGTTTCGGTTCGTTCCATTCCATTGCGTTCTTTTCTGACAGGTTTTCACGGGGAGTGATTGTTGATGGCCGGTGGCACTGACCGTCGTGCGTACGACACGGGCGCGTCCGCGGACGCGCAGGGCAACATCCAGGTGGTGATCGCGCGGCTGGAGGAGGTCATCACGGCGCGCGACGGCCAGGTCAAGGCGGCGATGGCGGACTTCGCGGCCGACGGCGTGGCGGACGAGTACCACGGCAAGGAACTGCGGTGGAACCGTTCCTCGCAGGAGGTCAAGAACATCATCCAGCTGCTCAAGACGACGCTGGAGAAGAACGACGGCACCGCGCAGCACACGATCACGCGCGCCAAGGCCGCGGTCGACAACATCGGCTGAGTCCTTCGGTCGTTCTTCCCGGCTGATCCGGTCGTTCCTCTCGACCGGGTCGGCCGCTCGCGCCGCCGGACTCTTCGGCGGCGCCTCCCGGCCGATTCCGTCGGCCGACGGGGACCCGGCCGGGCCGTCCGGCCGGTCGGGGCCTTTGCCGGGATCGCCCGTCGGGTCGGTTGCCGCCCGATGGGTTCTCTTCTCGATCTCCGCGCCAGGCCCTTGGCCGGAGTCGTCCGGTTCGATGTTCTTCAGGTAGTTCACGGGGGTGTTGTGGTGACTGGGTGGGATCTGAAGCCGCAGGGTATTCAGGGTGTGCTGAAGACGACGGGTGAGACGGCGTCGAAGATTCAGACGCACGCGACGTCGTACGGGGATCATCTGACGTCGGCGGCGTCGAGTGCGGGCACGATCAGTGCCGATGCCGGCGCGGGTGGCGGGGGCGGTGGGGACGGCAAGGGCGAGGACGCCGTGGGCGGCCTGGTCGCTCTGGCCCTGTCCCAGTTCGCCGAGCACACCACCGGGGACCTGAAGTTCATCGCGGCCCGGGCCGGGAAGTCCCTGACCGGCGCGGTCGACGCCACGACCGCCTACCTCAACGGCGACCTCGAAATGGCCGCCGAGGCACAGCGCAAGGCCCTGGGCGCGGTCGACCTGGACCCGAACAAGCCCGGAGTACAGACCCGATGATCAAGCCCGAGGCCATTCCGCAGTACACCGGTGATCTGGGCCAGCTGGAGAAGGACCACGCGTCCCTGACCAAGGACGCCGGACA